>NZ_JBEOPO010000017.1:0-97104 GCF_040310145.1 Shewanella sp. S1-49-MNA-CIBAN-0167
ACATCTCTCATAGGCTAAAACTAGCCATTAGTTCTACAGGCTTTTAAACGCCGACAGTTGGCTTTGTTCCAGTAAGAATAGCGGTTATTGCAAAACCAAGATGGGTCGTTAGCTCAGTACCTCTTTGTTAAATCAATAGCTGCAGTTGGCTTTTAACCCATTGGTCGAAGGTTCGGATCCTTCACGACCCACCACTTTTTTATATCTCCCCAATTTAAACGTCCAGATAATCCAACCATTCAACATCTCTCATAGGCTAAAACTAGCCATTAGTTCTACAGGCTTTTAAACGCCGACAGTTGGCTTTGTTCCAGTAAGAATAGCGGTTATTGCAAAACCAAGATGGGTCGTTAGCTCAGTTCCTCTTTGTTAAATCAATAGATACAGTTGGCTTATAATCCATGAGTCGAAGTTTCGGCCCCTTCCTTCACTACCCGCTATTTATTATTACTTCTGAGTTAATTCCTAAATAGCTGATTAAATTCAAATAAAACACTTTACATAATCAGCTGACTTTCTATATCTCTTTGTTGCATTTTTATATGCTTTTATCACACGCATAATGCAAATGTGTGGGCTTTGATTGTTAAGGTAATACTTGTTTACTTTTGTCTCATAGACTTATTGCTAATGTTGCATGCTTGTTAATTAGCTCATATTAATTAGGATTAGAACAATATAAATAGGGAGATAATAATGAAAAAACAAAAGATAAGTCTTTATGTTGCTGGCGCTTTATTGACTATGAGTGGGAGTGCTCAGGCGGCTACTGAAATGACTTTTGGTGGTTATATTAAAGCAGATGTGATGTTTAGTGATTATGGCAACGGGGCGCCTGACTCAGGTTCATTGTCTCGTCAGTTTTATGTGCCAGGCACTATTTACGGGACAACTGGAAATGGTAAGCAAGTTGTCGATTTTCAAGCTCGTGAGTCACGTTTTAATTTTAAAACCGTTACCGATGTTGAAGGGCATAAACTAACTGGTTTTATTGAACTGGATTTTTTGACACATACTGATGGTAACGAACGAGTTTCTAACAGCTATTCTCCACGCATACGTCATGCATTTATGAGTTATGACAATTGGACTGTAGGACAAACGTGGACTACTTTTCAAAATCCAGGCGCTTTACCTGAGAACTTAGACTTTGTTGGTGCGGCTGAAGGAACACCGTTTGTTAGACAATCACTACTTAGATATACCAGTGGTAATTGGCAATTCTCGATTGAAAATCCCGAAACGACAGTCACGCCATTAGGTGGTGGTGGTCGAATTACCAGTGGTAGTGGGGTTGTACCTGATGTTGTCGGTCGTTATAACTTTAGTACTGCAAATGGTTCTGCACTTTCGCTTGCTGCGATTGTAAGGCAAATAGATTTAGAGCAAGTTGTCGGTACTACCGTATACGATACCTCTGAGCTGGGCTATGGCGTCAGTTTTGCTGGTGTTATCCCTGTTGGTAAAGATGATCTTAAGTTTACGGCTACTTACGGTGAGGGACTAGGTCGTTACATGGCGCTAAATTATGCCAATGCAGGCGTACTTGATTCAAACGGTGAAATTCAAGCGATTAAATCCTTTGGTGGATTTGTGTCGTATCGTCACTGGTGGTCAGAGCAATGGCGTTCTAGTGTGACATTCTCAGGTTTTAGCGCAGATAATGATGTAGCCCTTACTGGTGGCTCAGTTAACAAAGAGGCCTATTCTAGCTATGTTAACTTATTGTTCTCACCTTCAAAGCCAGTGACATTTGGGGTTGAATATATGTATGCTTTGAATGAGCGTGAAGACGGTTTCGATGGTGACTTAAATCGCATTCTGTTTTCAGCGAAATATGCCATTTAGATTTAGCATTAGAGCGAATAATAACAAGGCAACCAAATAGGTTGCCTTGTTACTTTTAAGAAATAAAACTTAATTGAGTAGATTGTTTTGACGAATATAAGCTTCGAATTCGGTGCAACCACCAATAGGCTTTTCATCAATAAAGATTTGTGGAACGGTTTCTACTGTTTTACCTACACTTTTTGATAAATCAGCTTTAGTGATACCTTCAGCATGAATATCGATATATTTAAATTTGAAATCTTCACTTTGTGCGGCTAACTTTTCTGATAGTTCCACAGCACGAACGCAAAATGGACAAGCTGGGCGGCCAAAAATAACTACAAACATGGTGACTCCTGTTTAATGATATGGGCATTTTATACCATAAGTATTTTTCAAATGGTAATTCAACCCAATTAATTTTGTTTTAACTCATATCGATTTTATATTTGCCTTGATAGTCAAAAAATGAGTCGACTAAATCCCAGCGATGTTTATTTTTCTTCAACAATAATAAATCAGGTTTTCTAAATCGAGTTTGATCCGCCAATACATCTACTACCTTGTTATATTGAGGATGACGCAGGCCTGGAGTGCGAGTATGACTGAGAACAAACACCGCATAAAAAGCTTTACGTTGCGCAGGTGTCTCAAAGCTAAAAGTTTGTTTAAAATCATTACCTTCAATATCAATATATTGAATAAGTAACTTACTATCGTGGTCGTGCAACAACATTTGCTGACATTTAAATAAATGATGATGCTGTGCGTTAAGGACCTGCTTTAACCGTTTATCAGGATCTATCAAGGTTGATTGGCAGCTGTGGCAAATACGTGCTGCAATATCGTTTTCAGCCCCACAGTCAGGACAGGATTTTGATCTAAATCTAAAATCACACTGCTGTTGATCATTGATTAATCCTTGGCAGCGTCTGCCATAATGTTCGACAATATCGCCATCGCCATCAACAATCCCCCAAAAGGTATTGGCAAATTGACACACAGGACAATGCACTTGAACTGGTACTGATTTGCTATTGGGTTTTACTTGACCGACTTCTGGATAAAATAAATCATAGCCATTAGCGGCATAATCAATGATTAAGCAGTCTGTTTTATCCGGCGCCAAACGTAAACCTCGGCCAATCATTTGCTGGAATAAGCTAACTGAAGCAGTAGGTCGTAATATGGCGATAAGGTCAACATGAGGTGCATCGAAGCCTGTGGTTAACACGGCAACGTTAACAATGTACTTGAGTTGTTGGGCCTTAAAGCGTTCAATGATGTCATCACGTTCGACATGAGGTGTTTGAGCGGTAATTAATGCGGCATCATTATCTAAAAGATCCATTACTTCATTGGCATGCCTGACTGTGGCAGCAAAAATCAACACTCCTTTGCGGAGTTCGGCAAGTTGTTTTACTTGTTTGATAATAGCGGTGGTTGCTCGTCCTTGATGATGAAGCAAGGAGTCTATTTCTATTTGCGGATATTCGCCGCTGTCATGGGGGGCTAGTGCGCTAAAGTCATATTGGGCACTCAGCCCATCGAAAATAATCGGTTTGGTGAGGTATCCTTGGTTAATTAATGGCCGCATTGGGAGTTCAAAGATACATTTATCAAAAACGGGGGTGTCTGTATTGCCCACTTTCCCGTGGTAGTGGAGTCGATAAATCCAGCCTACACCAAGGCGATAAGGCGTGGCGGTTAACCCAAGTAGTTTGATATCGGGATTACGTGCTTTAAGGTGTGTGAGCAGTTGTTGATATTGGCTAGTTGACTCGTTACTGACTCGGTGGCACTCATCTATAATGACTAATGAAAACGGTTGTGTAAATTTTGTCAAAGCCCGAGCGGCAGATTGGACGCTGGCAACCACCGTTTTGCCATTGGCTTTTTTTTGATTTAATCCAGCAGAGTAAATATTTGCTTGTTGTGTGAGTAAGCCCACTTTTTGTGCATTTTGAGCGACTAATTCCTTTACGTGAGTTAATACCAGTACGTTGCCATTGGCAATACGCGCTAATTCGGCAATCACGATACTTTTACCCGCGCCAGTGGGAAGAACCAACACCGCTGATTGCTGGCTTTGCTTGAAATGAGCAATTGCAGCGTCGACGGAGTGTTGTTGATAATCACGTAAAGTGATTTTAACGGGCATGGGGGATGAGTCTTTCAATTTATCGATAGTATTAATCTGGTTTTTATAAAGCTTAACATAGCCAATGGCTGATATAACTATATTACATAAAGTGAATTGACTTTGACTGAAGTCGATAAACATACAACGGTGTTATATTGTGAACAGAAGATCAGTTACTTAGGAGACAGTAACGCAGACGGGATCTCATATTAAGTTTAAAAAAAAGCCCCTCTAATGAGGGGCGAAACGAGAAATTGGTCAGGATTTCTCAGGGTGGATAGATCAATGACAATGGTTGAAGCAATTACTCCGTTTTGTTCAAACGATATTCAATTAGCGTATCTATGACTGCTGGATCTGCCAATGTTGAAGAATCACCTAAGTTGGTTACTTCGTTAGCCGCAATTTTACGTAAGAATCGACGCATAATTTTGCCCGAACGCGTTTTAGGTAAACCACTGGCCCATTGGATAAGATCCGGTGTGGCAAGGGCACCAATTTCTTTACGTACCCATTGGCGTAACTCTTGACGTAATTCTTCAGTCGGTTCAACACCACGAGTCAAAGTGACATAAGCATAAATACCTTGGCCTTTGATGTCATGGGGATAACCTACCACGGCAGCCTCAGCAACGAGTTCATGGGACACTAACGCACTTTCAACTTCTGCGGTGCCTAAGCGATGTCCTGAAACGTTAATCACATCATCTACACGGCCCGTGATCCAATAGTAGCCATCTTCATCACGACGAGCACCATCACCGGTAAAATACATACCACGAAAGGTTTTGAAGTAGGTGAGGGCGAATCTGTCGTGATCACCAAAAACGGTGCGCATTTGTCCTGGCCACGAATCTAGGATAACTAAGTTACCTTCACCCGTCCCTTCTACAAGATCACCCATGTTATCAACCAGTGCCGGTTGTACACCAAAAAAGGGTCGCGTTGCGGAGCCAGGTTTTGTATCTGTTGCACCTGGTAGTGGACTGATTAAAATGCCACCCGTTTCAGTTTGCCACCAAGTATCGACGATTGGGCAGTTTGCATGGCCAACCACTTCATGGTACCAACGCCATGCTTCTGGGTTTATTGGTTCACCAACAGAGCCCATAATCCGCAATGAGTCACCTTTGTAACTGTTAAACGGTTCTTTACCTTCAGCCATTAATGCCCGAATTAAGGTTGGCGCGGTATAAAGAATATTGACGTTATGGCGGTCGATCATTTCACCTAATCGAGCAGGTGTAGGATGATTAGGTACGCCCTCATGAATTAATACCGTGGCGGCATTAGCAAAAGGACCATATACCATATAAGAATGGCCGGTAATCCAACCCACATCAGCGGTACACCAATATACTTCGTCAGCTTTATAGTCAAACACGTATTCATGTGTCATTGAGGCATACACCATATAACCGCCAGTGGTATGCAGCACACCTTTAGGATTACCAGTAGAGCCAGAGGTATAAAGCAAAAACAGCGGGTCTTCGGCATTCATTTCAGCTGGTATGCAATACTCTGAAGCGACTTCCATGAGTGAATGCCACCAAACATCTCGGCCTTCAACCCAATCTACGTCACCACCAGTTCGCTTAAATACAATGACCTTCTCGACGCAAGTTACATCAGGATTTGATATCGCTTCATCAACACTGCGTTTTAAAGGGATTTTACGACCAGCACGAACACCTTCGTCAGCGGTAATCAAGACTTTTGATTTACCGTCAATCACCCTTGCTGCAATCGAGTCTGGTGAAAAGCCGCCAAATACCACTGAATGAACTGCACCAATGCGCGCGCAAGCCAGCATGGCAACTGCAGCTTCAGGCACCATAGGCATGTAGATAGTGACGATATCGCCTTTATTTACCCCTTGGCTGCGCAGCGCGTTAGCAAACTTACAGACTTCGTTATGCAGTTCTGCATAAGTCAATTTGCGCTGTTCGTTGGCGTCATCGCCCTCCCAAATAATGGCCAGCTTATCGCCGTATTCTTCGAGGTGACGATCTAAACAATTGGCAGAGGCATTGAGCGTACCGTCATAAAACCAATTTATGGATAGGTTATGATCATCAAATGACGTTTTCTTGATTTTAGTATAAGGTTTAATCCAATCAATGCGTTTGCCGTGCTCTCTCCAGAAACCTTCTGGATTAACAATGGACTCCTGGTACATTTTCTTATATTGATCGTTATTAACCAGTGCGTTGTTCGCTATGTCGCTAGGAACTTTGTAAAGAGACTGCGAGCTCATAGGGCTTCCCTTTCTAAAAATGGCGTAGTTAAAGTATCATCTGCAACGGGCTGTTTGCACTATTAGACCTTGGTCTATTTTTAAAATATCCTTAATATTTAGTCTGTTGCACGTGTTAATATAACAAGGAAAGCTGCAGAGTTAGTCTATCATTTATAACAATTCTCTTATGTAGGTTGTTTTATGTTCAATACATGATGTTTTAGATAAAAATAAAACAGATTTTTAATAACAATAAAGTGATATCGGACGTTTCATGAACTTAACCTTAATCGTTGCCGTGATTGCGGTGTGTTATGTGTCTCTACTGTTTATTTTGGCATGGGGCGCAGAGCGGTGGTTTAGTAAAATAAACCAAAAAGTCCAAGTATGGATTTATGGACTCAGTTTAGCTGTGTATTGCTCTTCATGGAGTTTTTTAGGCACAGTAGGCCAGTCTGCCAATGATTTGTGGTCTTTTTTACCTATTTTTGTTGGCCCAATATTGGTGTTCACCCTTGGGTTTGGCATGCTACGAAAAATGGTCGTGGTGTCTAAAGCACAAAACATCACTTCAGTTGCCGACTTTATTGCCGCTCGTTATGGAAAGTCGCAATTGTTGGCTGCATTAGTCACCCTTATTGCATTATTTGGCATCATGCCATATATCGCCTTACAGCTTAAAGCGATGGTATTTAGTCTTAATTTATTCCAACCCGATGATAACCCGCTGAGTCCAGTGGCGGTGCCATTATTGATCACCATGTTGTTAGCCATTTTTGCCATTTTATTTGGTACTCGTAAATTAGATGCTACCGAACATAATCCTGGGATGATGGTGGCGATTGCATTTGAGTCATTGGTTAAACTCGCCGCATTTATCTCTGTTGGTGTCGTCATTAGTTTCGGTGTTTTTGATGGTTTTGGTGATATTTGGCAACAGGCATCTGATAAAGCATTAATTGAAAATAGTCATATTCGTTTAGAGTCGTTTCTCCCTGAGCTTTTTGTCGGTATGGCGGCATTTATGTGTATGCCAAGACAGTTCCATGTGATGGTGGTTGAGTGTGGTGGCGAACATGTGCTGAAAAAAGCCCGTTGGATTTTTCCGATTTATTTGGCTTTGTTTGGTCTATTTGTTGCGCCATTGGCGTTAGCTGGCAAAGTGATATTGGGTGATACTGTGTCAGCAGATACCTATGTCATCAACTTACCTCTGGTGCTCGACCAACCGATCTTAGCCGTTGTTGCATTGTTAGGCAGCTTGTCTGCGGCAACCGGAATGGTCATTGTGGCAGTGGTTACCATCAGCGTGATGGTCAGTAATGAATGGCTGGTGCCATTTTTACTGCGAACTGGGCAAATTAGAGAAAAGAACTTTAGTCAGTTTTCTCAATTATTGTTAAATGTACGCCGTTTATCCATAGTAGTGATTCTAGGTTTTGGTTATTTGAGTTATTTACTGTTTACCGACAGAGATTCACTTTCACATTTGGGGATGATGTCATTTGGCGCTTTTTCTCAATTAGCGCCTGCATTAGTTGGCGGTTTATATTGGAAGCATGGTAATCGATCCGGCGTCTATCTTGGTCTTGCTGTGGGCTTTAGTCTGTGGTGTTTTATTTTACTTCAAGGTGCCGGTGAAGCTCGTTTGATTGGTGGCGAGTTTGGTTTACTTAATTCGATAACCCCAAATGTTAGTGATACGTTGATCGCCTTGTTAGCGAATATCTTTTGTTATGTACTGGGTTCTATTTGGTTTAGAGCCGGCGTTGCAGAGCGTATTCAAGCGAGTAATTTTGTAAAGCCTTGGTCATCAAAGCAAGATTCTAAAAAACGTCAAGGGCCTATTTCGCAACAAGATTTATTAATTTTGGCCAGCCGGTTTGTGAGTCCCACTCGTGCTTATGAGAGCTTTAGCCGTTTTTCGGCTGATGCGGTTAAAAGTGATAGTTGGTACAAAACGGCCCCTGAAGAATTAATCGCCCACACCGAACACATGTTGTCGGGTGTTTTGGGCGCATCAAGTGCTTCATTAGTGATGGATTCTGTGCTGCAAGGCCGAGATTTGGGCCTTGATGAAGTCTTTAGTTTAGTTGATGAAGCATCGTCGAAAATTATTTTAAGTCAGGATATGTTGCGAGGCGCTATTGAACACGCTTACGAAGGCATGAGTGTGGTTGATAAAGATCTTAATTTAGTTGCGTGGAATTATCGCTATATAGAATTATATCAGTATCCAGAAGGATTTTTACAACAAGGTATGCCTATTGCTGACATTGTGCGGTTTAATGCTTCGCGCGGTTTTTGTGGTACGGGAGATATTGAAGATCAAGTCGCAGTGCGAGTACAGCATATGCGTAATGGCACCCCTCACACTTCAGAGCGTGAACGCCAAGATGGTAAGGTGATTAAAATTCAAGGTAACCCTATGCCTGACGGCGGTTTTGTGATGACTTTTACTGATATTACTCAATATCGTTTACAAGAAAAAGCCTTGCTGGAAGCCAATGAAACATTAGAAAGCCGCGTGCAAGAGCGAACCTATGAGCTGGCGATGTCAAACAGCGAATTACTTGAAGCCAAAGCACAGGAAGAGCTGGCTAACGCGTCTAAAACACGCTTTTTAGCAGCTGTGGGCCACGACTTAATGCAGCCATTAAATGCGGCTAGATTATTTACCGCCTCATTATCACAATATCCTAATCTGGATCTCGAAGCCCGCACGACATTAACCCATGTGAATAGTTCGTTGAAAATAGCTGGCGAGTTATTGACCGATTTATTAGATATCTCTAAGCTCGACTCGGGCATGGTGGAAGTTAATCGCCGCGATTTTGCCATTGCGGAGGTGATTAACGGTTTGTCGGTTGAATTTGATGCGATGGCAAGTGACAGTCAGATCTCTTTTTCGATGGTGCCCTCTACGGCGACCGTAAACTCAGATCCATCATTATTACGGCGTGTTTTGCAGAATTTTTTAACCAATGCTTACCGTTATGCTCGTGGCGGTAAAGTCTTATTCGGTTGCCGTCATCGAGGTGACTTTATCGAGATCCAAGTGTTAGATACTGGCTGTGGGATTAATGAGTTTGATATACAAGAAATTTTTAAAGAGTTTAAACGTCTAAATCATCCCAGTAGCCGTAATGTCAGTGGCTTGGGATTAGGATTAGCGATTGCCGATCGGATTAGCAAGGTACTTGATCATCAAATTCATGTGAGTTCGACCTTAGGTCATGGTTCGATATTCTCGATTTCCGTGCCAATAGGCAAAACGATAAGTCAAATAAGCAGTAAGCCTTTACCGACATTATTGCAGCCTTTAGCGGGAATTAAAGTCTTATGTATCGACAATGAAGAGGCGATTCTCGCGGGGCTAGAGTCGTTATTAAGCCGTTGGCAATGTGAAGTTATTTGTGCCAAAGATCTTGCCGATGCACGGATTAAATTAGGCCTTAAAGGCGTTGCTCCAGACATCATGTTAGCTGATTATCACTTAGATGATGACCAAAATGGTATTGATGCGATGAATGGCATCCGCAGCCGATATGGTGAGCATTTACCCGGGATCTTGATTACCGCTAATACCAACAAAGATTTGGTTGATGATGTCGAAAGACGCGGTTATCACTATATGGCGAAAATGGTTAAACCAGCCGCATTGCGGGCGTTAATTTCTAGTCTAGTTAAAAAGTAAACATTAGAATTATTCAATTATTTAGGCGTATCGTTTAGGCTTGCTATGATGATGGTACAAGGTAATAGCGTGTAGCTATACTTTTTTGAACGTTATTTTTCGGCTGGCAGTAACGCGAAACATTACAGTGTGCACCCAGTAATCATTTGACTACACAGACAAGATGCAGACTCACTTTAGATACAGTCTTTTGGCCTAAAGCAGCCTATATCTGTTACATGCCGAGTGTCCATATCTGACGTTTTTGTCAACATGGTCAAATAGGGTGCGGATATTGATTAGTGTCGCAGTTGCAAGTAAAAGATGAATTAGCTAGTGGAGAACGGGTGCATGTTTTGCGCGACAACGTCATTAAAAAGCCCTTTATTGGCACGATTGGATTTTTCGCTAAGTGGGGCGTAACTCACCCAAGGTGGGATAGTAAACAGTTATCAAACAGATCGTTAGCAAAAAATGGCAAGTTTGATATTGCATACTTAACACAACGCCATTTTTATCGATTCATCCCATCTCTTATCCCTCCGATTATCCCGAGTTGAGGTTAACTCCTTCTCTGATACAAACGTGTCTCATTGACAAAAATAATTTAGCTGAATGTGATTAACCGTGACTAATAAATTGAGCGGTTACTGGCGTAGCATCAATGCCTTTTACGACGGTGATCATCGCCGAAGTCAGCTTGCTTAATTGCGCTGCATTGATGGTGTAGGGCGGCATCAGATAAATATATTTATTAAACGGTCTTACCCAGACGCCCAGCTCAACAAAGGCTTGCTGTAATTGGGCTGTATTGACCGTATTGATCATTTCAATAATGCCAACAGCACCGAGCACACGGACATCGTTCACTTGAGGTAAATCAATCGCACTTGCGAGTTCTTGCTTGAGTTGGGTTTCAATGGCGTTAACTTGTTGTTGCCAGTCACCTTGAAGCAGTAAATCTAAACTGGCTGTTGCCGCGGCGCACGCTAATGGATTACCCATAAATGTGGGGCCGTGCATAAACACACCCGCAGGTGAGTCACTAATACCATTGGCAACTTCGTCACTGCACAGGGTGGCAGCAAGGCTGATATAGCCGCCGGTTAAGGCTTTACCCACACACATGATATCCGCCTCAATATTGGCATGCTCATAAGCAAACAGTTTGCCTGTGCGTCCAAATCCGGTGGCAATTTCATCTAAGATCAGTAGTACATGGTATTGATCGCACAGTTGACGAAGTTTAGTTAGATAAGCCGGGGAGTAAAAACGCATTCCGCCAGCGCCTTGCATGATGGGTTCGATAATCACGGCGGCAATATCATGGTGATGTTGAGCAAATGCAGCATCTAAAGCGAGTGAATCCGTTTGATTAAGCGGTTCATTAAACTTAGACGTTGGCGCAGGGATAAATACTTGTTTAGTCACATTATTGCCAAACATGGTGTGCATGCCACCGTCTGGATCGCATACGCTCATTGCGGCAAAGGTATCACCGTGATAACCGTTTTTCACGGTCATGATCTGTTGTTTTTGTGGTTGGTTTCGACCTTGCCAATATTGCAGTGCCATTTTTAATGCGACTTCTACCGCAATTGAGCCTGAATCGGCTAAGAATACTTTGGTTAAATTTGCGCTGGTCATCTGCACTAAACGTTTTGATGCTTCAATGGCGGGTTGGTGGGTTATTCCGCCAAACATCACATGACTAAGCTGTGAAAGCTGTTGTTGCATTGCAGCGACAATGGTCGGATGACTATACCCGTGCACACATGACCACCACGAACTTGTGCCATCAATGAGCACTTTGCCATTGTCTAAAATCAGCTCACAACCTTGAGCTGAAACCACCCCATATACAGGTAAAGACTGGGTCATAGAGGTGTAAGGGTGCCAAATATGTTGTGCATCGAAAGCGTAATCGATAGTGCTGTTTACGTCGGAAAGTGCCATAGTTATATGTGCTCGTTTTTTAACCGCTAGTAAAGCGTGAAGTGGCTACTGCGTTGACAGTTTACGGGCTCAGGGTATCCTAGCCAACATAAAATAAAAATAAAGGAATGCTCCATGTCGTTAGCTGAAGTTCGTCAGGATTGGAAAAAAGCACAAATTGAAGCATTGTTTGCGTTGCCTATGAATGATTTATTATTTAAAGCACACAGCATTCATCGAGAGATGTTTGACCCTAACGAAGTGCAGATCAGTCGTCTTTTATCGATTAAAACTGGTGCATGCCCTGAGGACTGTAAATATTGTCCACAAAGCGCGCGTTACGATACTGGCCTTGAAAAAGAACGTTTACTTGAAATTGAAAAAGTATTAACTGAGGCTAAAAGCGCTAAAGCTGCTGGTGCATCACGCTTTTGCATGGGCGCCGCTTGGCGTAACCCGCGAGACAAAGACATGCCATATTTAACTCAAATGGTACAAGATGTCCGTGCCTTAGGCATGGAAACTTGCATGACATTAGGCATGTTGTCGCCAGAACAAGCCAGCAAATTAGCCGATGCCGGTTTAGATTATTACAACCATAACCTGGATACTTCACCAGAATATTATGGCGAAGTTATCACCACTCGCACTTATCAAAGCCGCTTAGATACGCTGACAAATGTGCGAGCATCAGGGATGAAAGTTTGTTCGGGCGGGATTGTTGGCATGGGCGAAGACGCCACTGACCGTGCAGGTTTACTACAACAACTGGCTAATTTAGAACAACATCCAGATTCAGTGCCTATTAACATGTTAGTTAAAGTGGCTGGAACGCCGTTTGAAAATATTGATGATCTTGACCCACTTGTGTTTGTCCGCACAATTGCAGTGGCCCGTATTCTTATGCCTAAGTCGCGGGTGCGCTTGTCTGCAGGTCGTGAAAGCATGAGTGATGAACTGCAATCAATGTGTTTCTTTGCCGGTGCTAATTCAATTTTCTACGGTTGCAAGTTGTTGACGACGTCTAATCCTGAAGAAAATGATGACATGAGTTTATTTCGTCGTTTAGGGTTACATCCCGAACAAGGCCCACAAGCCAACATCGAAACCGACAGTGCCTTATTAGCCAAAGCCAGTGCTAAACAAGATAAGTCGACCAAGCAGTTTTTTGATGCAGCGGCGTTGTGATCTAATATGACGTTAATAGGCCAAACTGGCATGGGACAACATCCATTAACCCAGCGGATAAGTGATAAGCTGGCTGAGCAGCAGGCCGCGGGCCTTTTACGCCAACGACATGTGTCGGCAACCAAGCCACATGCGACAATTGATTTTAGCCATAATGATTATTTAGGCTTAGCCCATGAACCCGCTTTAGCCCAAGCACTTTATGCTGGAGCACAAGAGTTTGGTGTCGGCAGTCGGGCATCACCTCTTGTGAGTGGTTATGGCCAAGCCCATTTGGCACTCGAGCAGCGCCTATGTGAGATTACTGGCCATCAAGCTTGTATGCTATTTAGCTCAGGTTTTAGCGCCAACAGCGCGTTAATGAAAACCCTGTTTAGTGCCGACGATACGGTTATTGCCGACAAGTTGGTTCATGCCTCAGTCATCGATGGCTTAAAAGACAGTGGCAGTAATATTCGGCGTTTTCTACATAATGATATTAGTAGTGCAGCGCGCATTATTGCACGTAACCCTCATAGCGCTGTTGTTACCGAAAGTGTGTTTAGTATGGATGGAGACATCGCCCCCATTGCTGAACTTTCATCCTTATGTCAACAACATAACTCTTGGTTGATTGTCGATGATGCTCATGGTTTTGGGGTATTACCAAGCTCGTTTGTTAATGCCGATAAGGTCGATATTCAAGTGGTCACCTTTGGTAAAGCGCTAGGGTGTCAAGGCGCGGCCATTTTAGCCTCACAAGATGTGATTGATTATTTGGTCGCGACTTCTCGTGAATATATTTATTCAACTGCGTTGTCTCCGGCTAATGCTCATCTGGCATTAACCGCCATAAATTGGCAACAAGATCACCCACAGTTATTGGCACAATTAACGGCTAACATCGCGCTTTTCAGAGATCTTGCACAGAAGCAACAATTAGCCATAACGTCTTCGACCACGGCTATTCAGCCGATTATGATCGGTGATAATCATCGCGTGATGACAATTGCTCAACAGTTAACACAACACGGTTTTTTGGTTGGTGCGATCCGCTCACCAACGGTGCCCAAAGATCAGGCGCGTTTGCGGATTACCTTAAATGTACTGCATCAAGCCAGTGATATTCGTGCGCTCGTGAGCGCAGTGGCTCAGCTTATTGATCAACATGATGATAATACCTCGCGGCAAGCAGTATTAGCACCACCATCAGTGACTAAATAAATCGTATCTTTGAGAAACTCCATGACGTTAGATAATCCGGTTGCAAAAAAGTTTTCAATAGCCGCATCTCATTACAAGCAACATGATGTGTTGCAGCGCATGAGTGCTCAGCAATTGTTACAACAAGCGCATTTATTTGGCACCTTGCTTGATGTTGGAGCCGGCCCTGGTACATGTTTTAAAGCTTTTAATGAGGTAAAACAGGTTGTCGCCGTTGATATTGCTCATGGCATGCTTGCTCAACTTGTGCAACAACACCCCGATTATTTACCCCTTTGCAGTGACGCACAAGCATTGGGTTTACAAAGCGGATCCATTGACAGCATCTATTCCAATTTAGCCTTGCAGTGGTGCCAAACATTACCCAATGCGTTTTCTGAGTTTCATCGAGTATTACGACCCGGCGGCGAATGTCATCTTAGTGTGGTTGTTGATGGCAGCTTGGCTGAGCTAAAGCACTTAGGTTTTAGAGTAAACCAATTTGATTCCATATCAGTGCTTAAGGCGGCATTTATCTCATCTCAAACCACCACGAATGACTGGTATAGCGTTAATATTCACGTTAATAGTATCAGCATTTATTTTGATGATTTACGCAGCTTACTATATTCAATAAAAGGTGTTGGGGCGTCATTTGACCAACAAAGTACTGGCAAAGAACGTCTCGCACTCACCAAGCAACAATGGCAGCAACGGGTGGCGTTAGCAGAAACCCTACGCACCAATAAAGGGTTACCATTAACTTATCAAATTGCGTATATTCACGCGAAACGAGGCTGAAGCTATGCTGTATTTTGTGACAGGCACCGACACCGACAGTGGTAAAACGCTAATTTCAGCGGCATTGTTATCTAAAGCCCAAGGCAATAAATGTGGTTTTAAACCTATAGCATCAGGATGTGAACACACTGAAAATGGCTTGCGTAACCCAGATGCGATGATGTTAATTGCACAATCGAATATGGATTTTTCCTATCAAGTGGTTAATCCTATTTGCTTTGAACCGGCTATTGCACCGCACATTGCTGCCAAGCAAGCTAAACAAACATTAAGTGCACAAAGTGTGCTAGAGACTATGTATCACCCAGCGATGCAAAGCGCTGATTTTGTATTAATTGAAGGTGCTGGTGGCTGGCGTTTACCCTTGGGCAATGGCGAGTATTTGTCTGACACGATCACGTTACTGCAAGCCAAGCTGCTACAAGCGAGATTGACTCCAAATTCAGAGGCCACATCAGCCGTCGAAATTATTTTAGTCGTAGGGATGAAACTAGGTTGTTTAAACCATGCGTTATTAACTCAAGAAGCTGTGCTAGCAGATGGGTTAACGATAGCAGGATGGGTGGCGAATCAAATCGATGCTGATATGGCTTTTATTGACGACAATCTCGACAGCTTACAACAAATGATGCGCGGTCCATTTTTGGGCTATGTGCCTTACTTAACCGATCCCACAGCCGAAAATGCGGCGCATTATCTTAAATTACCATAGTAACCTCAATTCTGGATAATAAACGGTTATCAAACAGTCCTTTGTTCCGCGATCAAACTTGTACCGACCTACCATTGGCCTACTATTGACGGCTATCCACACGTGAAGATGCCTTGTTAGCAAAACAAATGGCAAGTTTGATATGAAATAGGTCGTTACACAGAATCTGTTACAGGGTTAATATTTGGATTGTAACGTACTCAATTCATCTATTAACCCGAGTTGAGGTTGTGTTAGTTTGCGATTGGCATCACGCGGTTACGACCTAAGCGTTTTGCTTCGTAAAGTAACGTATCTGTCGCTTCAATCAATTGAGATACATTTTGTTTTGGTTTCCATTCAGCCACGCCAAAAGAGGCGGTTATTGAATCGATGACTTTGTCATTGCGTCGGTCTTTGACACTGAGCTTCTCGAGCGCTCTGCGAATGGCTTCGGCAAGTTGTCTGGCGACTCTAAACTGACTGCTTGGCACAATGATGGCAAACTCTTCACCACCAAAGCGGTACAATTTAATTCCGTCGCGGCACGCTTCTTGGGTCCGTTTCGCAACCGTTTTCAGGACTAAATCGCCGAGTTGATGACCAAAATTATCGTTGAATATTTTAAAGTGATCAATATCAATCAAAATCAAGCAGGTACCTGCAGGATCTGAACTAATTTGCGCTTCAATATCATCGTTAAATGCGCGGCGATTTAATACATTGGTTAAGGCATCAAATAGCATGTCTTTTTCTGATTCTGCTAAACGTGTTTTGAGCGTATCTATTTCAGACTGGGCTTTTTGTAGTTGTTCAGTAAAACTCACGGTACTAGAACGGATGCTGGAAGACTCTTTAACGATATTTCTGACAATGCCGATAACTTGTTCAAGCGAGAAGCCTTGGTTTTCAAGGTTGCTTAATTTTTTAAAATCTTTATCAATTTGGGTTTGAAAGGTTTCGGTGTCTGAATTAGTGTCTTTGAGTGACTGAGATAATTCACATACCATCGCATCAAGATTTTTACGCATTTCACGTACATTGAGCTCAACCGGGTCCGCCACATGCTTACGATATAATAATTCACTGGTTACTGGTGAACAGGTTTGATTCTGTTTGACCGCAATATCTAACTCTTGGTTGAGTAACGGGTTCTGTTCGCCCACGTAAGCATACCAAAGCGCGTAGTTTGTCGGCGTGGTGGGTATTCTATATTTTAACATTAACGGAACTGCTTTTTTCAAATTGGCTGCAGCGGTTTGCAGTAGAGTGTTCGACATTAAGTGCCTCATGAACCGGGCTAAGAAAAGACTTTGAAAAAATCTACAATTGAGTTGAATATAACAAGAATAACGTGGTTTGTACTATGGCATTATCACGAGAGATGTCACAAAAAAAGCATCCTAAGATGCTTTTGGGGGGACTCGAGTGATATTAAAACACGTAAGAGACCGCAAACATTGGGCCGGTAAAGCTGTAATTAATATTGTAATCAAAAGTACGTTGTTCAATATTACCGACATTACGTGTCTTTTTGATAGTGACATCGACATCATAATAGTTGTAAGCCAGTTTTATTGACCAGTTATCACAAAATTTAGCTTCAACACCTAAACGGACATCGACTAATGATCCATCGACATCATCATATTTGAGGGCAAAATACTGTGCGTGTGCATCAAATGTCCAGCCAGGATAAAACTCGTAAGAGCCGTAAACACCAATGTCTGGTAATGGCGCCGTGAGCGTTTCGTCTACAACTTCTGGCGTGGCTACCGCATTGGTGCATAAACTGCTTAAGCTTGAATCTGGGACGCAAATACCGATAGTGCCTTTAAAGGCTGTTTCGATAAACATGGCATGTAAACCGACTGACACCCCAACTGCGTAATGAGTACCTTGCCAGATGTCATAACCATAACCAATGCGTAGAATATCAATATTGAGTTCGGTACTCAGTTTCGAGCCAGTTTCAATGAGGTAATCTTTGCCGTCAATATCTTCAAGGATAAAATCTTGCGATACTGTTTCTGTGTCTGCTTTGCGATCCAACGATTTCCAATCAATATAAATGCTATGACGTTGGTTGAAAGAGAAAGTAAATTCAAAGTAGGGTAAATATTGTTCTTCAGCTAGTAGAAGTTCATCTTCAAAATCAATTGGGAATGTCCCGCCTGTTTTAGGGCTTGTTGCGATGAAGTTTGAATCAGAATTAGCATAGAATATACCGATATCGAGGGTATAATTGTCAGTTGAGCTATCAGTTGATAGATCCGTCTCTGCCAAAGCGGCACGAGTACCGAATATCAATAACACTATACAAAAAAAAGATCTTATCATTGAAACTCCGCATTTATTTTTCTATATCACAGGATATACGTCTCATATAATGCTGCTGTCGAATTTATGACTTAATCTAATCTGCGCCGATAACTAAAATCAGGGCATCAAATACAGAGTTATAAACATTAAGTTAAATAAATGGGACAAATTCTTCAGTGGGTATACTAGCACTTTGTTACTAAATGTGAAGTATTTGTATAAGATTATTGCGCTAAATCATGTTTTCGGACGTAGTTTGATCTTAAAGGCATAAAATAATCGTTTCGGCGACAGAGTGAGATGTAGCGAGGGCGCCAGAGCATTGACGTTAACTGCGGTGAGTGACAATTATGTGACAAAACAAAAAAAGTAGAGCAATATATTGACTCTACTTTTTTGCTATTGTAGCGCAAATGTTAAAACTGTGAGAGGTTGCTTTAACCGTTAAAATAGGATTTATTCTGGCTCATCGGTGTCAGAAACATCCTCTTCAACATCGTCAAATTCAACTTCAATTTCAACTTTAGCGCTGGCTGGCGTGTTAATAGTCCCTAAAACCGCATAAAACGGTTTCCCTTTTGCTAGACGACAATACTTAGACCACAATAACTCCATTGGTGTTGTTGCGGGTAAAGTACCTTGTATAACGCTAATAAATTGGTCTTCGTCGACATTACGAGGTAATTGTGATCCATCGACTAAATTTTTCATTGCTTGACCATGTTGTTCAAGCAAGTCAGCCTCCTTGCTGGTAAAATCACCACAACGCTTAAATCCTTTTGGAAAATTTGCATCATCATAGAAACGTTTAGTCGATTGGAAACTGTTGCTGTGACCATTGGTGTTAGCATCAATACCCTGTTTAGCATTGATAAATGATTGCTCAGACATGGCTAATACCTTCTAGATTATGAGATATAAAGATTTGCAACTGGAGTATTGGCTAGTATTATCATTTTTTAAATCAAAATATTTTGTCCCTAATGGTAAACAATTTTTATGGATACAGATTTATTAAAAACCTTCTTAGAAGTGTCTCGCACTCGGCATTTTGGTAAAGCGGCTGAAAATCTTTACCTAACCCGAAGCGCTGTCAGTTTTAGGATAAAACAGCTAGAAAATATTTTGGGGATAGCGCTATTTGAACGTTTGCGTAACAATATTCAGCCAACCCCCGCAGGCGAAAGAATGCTTGGCCATGCTGAAGCGGTGCTTAATGCTTGGGAAAGAGCAAAACAAGATATTATTTTAAATCAGCAGCACAGTGCCCAGTTGGCTTTGTCTGCTGGGGATAATATTTGGGATGCGTTTTTACAAGGTTTGTTACAACCATTACATTTACGCTTGGAAGGCGTGGCCTTAAGAACTGATGTCTTGCCGGCATTGGTAATGACTCGCCAACTTATTGAGCGCACCTTAGACATTGCGATTACTTTCGATCCGCCAAAGCTTGATGGGGTCACATTAGTTAAGCTTGCTCAAATCAAATTGTATTTAGTGTCCAAACAACAGGGGATCACGCTTGATCAAACACCTTCTTTACCTTATATAAAAGTAGACTGGGGTACCGCGTTTAATATTACTCATGCTCAAGATTTTACTATGTTGCCGTTACCGGTATTGCATACAAGTTCTGCCCGTATGGCATTGGATTTTATTCTCAATAATGGTGGGTGCGCTTTTTTACCTGAAGCTCTCATTCGACCTTTTTTAGACAATGGCACCTTATATAACGTGGATGATGCACCATGTATCTATCGACATGTGTATGCGGCTTATTGGGCCAAAAATGAAAGAATTTCTTATATTGAACAAGCCATTTCAATTTTGAAAACTGATAAATGCGCTGATTAATCTTTGCTTGGCTGTTATTAAAACAGTAATGGCCAAATAATGATGCTCCAGGTGAGCGCGCACAATACTAAACTGATAAATACTGCTGCAGAAGCGATGTCTTTTGCCTGACCACTGAGAGGGTGGATCTCATCACCAATACGATCAACAACGGCTTCAATAGCTGAGTTCAACAATTCGACAATCAATACAATTAACACGGTCATGATAAGCAAAATACGCTCAGGTGTGCTGATGTTGATCAACAGTACAATGGGTAACATTATGCAAGCAAGCACGGTTTCTTGCCTAAATGCCGCTTCATTTTTCCACGCGGACATCAGACCTTTCATTGAAAATCCCGTAGCCCGAAAAACGCGTTTTAGACCGTGATTATTCTCTGGTTTCATTTTGTTAATTATCTTTTGGGTTTTATTTGCGTAGATTGTAACATTCCGTTCATATGCTTCCAGTAGTAATTTAATCTCAGTTCGGAATAATAAAAGGTTATCAAACAGCTCTTTGTCCTGGTATCTGCGTTGCATTGACTTGCAATAGGTACACTATTATCGCGTCAATCCGTTTTGTTAGTAAAGCAAATGACAAGTTTGATATGAATTAGGTGAAAGAGTTTGCGCTTAGCTTACCAACCCCACGTCTTAGCCTGAGTTGAGGTTGATTTAACCTTAATGATGTGTCGCAGGGAAAAGAAAACACCTATTTTAGTAAGTTCATGATGGCCTCATCACGGGTCAATGGGTATCAGAGTAGGCTGTAGCATTGATTGGATAATTCTGCTGTTTGTACTAGGCTTTAATATATTCAATTTAACAACGATAGGATCTCGATAAGTACGAATTTGTGGTTTTATCAAAGGTACGATTATGTATTAAAAGGTTTTTATTGGTATGACTTGGAAAGCGCTTTGTGGCCAATAAGTACAACTTATCGAGGATCAACATAATTTTTCAACGAAAGCGAAATAAACATTATATGGATTTAATTAAAAGCAAGGATTGCATATGCGTAGGATACCCACTCTTTTATTTTCGCTGATTGTTGCACTGTATTGTTTACCTACAAACAGTGAAGTTTTATCCACACCGCCCATTCAGTTAGCAACTCAATATCAACAAGACACAGTGGTGGCTGAGTATTTAGTGAGTGAAAAACTAGATGGCGTTCGAGGCTATTGGGATGGTAGTAACATGCTGACTCGTAGCGGCAGAAAAGTGGCTTTACCTGCGTCGTTTACTCTTGGCTTTCCTCATGTGGCCATTGACGGTGAACTATGGTTAGGTCGAAATCGTTTCGAGCAGATTTCTGCGTTGGTTCGACGTCAACAAGTACCCGATCAAGAATGGCAGGAGGTAAGGTTTATGATGTTTGACTTACCACAGCATCCAGGGCCCTTTAGTGAACGTTATTCTGCGATGAAAATGATGGTAGAACAAACCGCTTCCACTCATCTACAGGTTATTAAGCAGGAAACTGTGGCTTCAACCGAAGCACTGTTTACGATACTAGATGGCGTTGTTAATGCTGGTGGGGAAGGGTTAATGTTACATTATCAGCAAGCTCATTATGTAGTGGGGCGCAGTGAGTATATTATTAAACTAAAGCCCAAGTATGATGCTGAAGCTGTGGTGATTGGCCATACTCAAGGAAAAGGTAAGTATCGAGGTAAGCTGGGCGCTCTGGTGGTAAAAACGCCCGCGGGATTGGTGTTTAATGTTGGCAGTGGTCTAAGCGATAAACAACGAGAAAATCCACCCTTGGTGGGGTCGATAATTACTTATCAGTATCTAGGGTTTACTCAAAAAGGGACGCCAAGATTTGCCTCCTTTTTACGAGAAAGGCCGTCACAATAACATGTCATATTCATTCAACCACTGTGACATGTTGAGCCGCGAGTTAATGTAAAGCTCAAATGAACAAGGCTAAGTGATGAAAAATGCGCTTAAGGTATAGGCCCCAGAGTCAGTGATGAATTGAAACTGGAGATAATGGCGGTTATAAATGATGGATGATAAAGATCTTTTAAATGTAAACTCCGTCCTCTTTGTATGTATGGGCAATATTTGCCGTTCACCGACGGCAGAGGCGGTATTTAGGCAGCAAATAAAACACTACCCACTTCAGCTGGAAATCGATTCTGCTGGTACTATTGCCTATCATCAAGGTCATTCTCCTGACCGGCGCAGTATTATTGCTGGTAATAAGCGCGGACTTGATTTTTCGGGAATGAAAGCACGACAGGTGATAGACACCGACTTTGAACGATTTGATTTAATTCTAGCAGCAGATTTTGTTAATCTAGCTGATTTGACCGAACGATGTCCTGCCCATTTGCGTTATAAATTACAGTTGATGTTAAGCTTTGGTGATTCGTTAGTCGAAGAAGTACCGGATCCATATTATGGTGGTGAAAGAGGGTTTGAGATGGTTATCGATTTGCTAGAAGCCAGTTTAATGGCATTGGCGATAAAGCTAGCTTCACGTTGAAATATTATTGCGTCAGCAACGTTCTCTTCAATGACGAGGTCGACATTCAGTTGACGACCTAGTCCATTTATTGTGCTTAATCGTTATAACGTTTACCGGAGCGTTTAAGTTTCTCTTGTTCTATTTTCTGCTGTTTAATGAGTTCTTTCTCCGCTAATTTACGTGCAACTTCCTCTTTTTCTACTTCAGCCATCGCTGGGGTTTCAAGGCTTAATAGGCCGATTTTCCCTGAGCGGTATTCATGTAGTAATAGTTCAGATACTTTATGGTAATCAACTCGTGCGCCAGGGCGAAGTGCTCCGCGAGAACGACTGATAGCTTCAAGTAATTCGATATCGCTGGCTGGTAGCGATTGAAGCTTATAACGTTCGCAAATTTCGTCAGGATAGGCTTTAAGGAAATAGCCTGCAGCAAACATGGCCACATCTTCGTATTCCATTGCGGTATCTTTAATTGCACCAGTGACAGCAAGGCGATAGCTACTGGCTTCATTGTCCACTTTTGGCCATAAAATGCCCGGAGTATCCGACAGTACGATTCCGTTACGCAAGTTAATACGTTGCTGACGTCTTGTGACTGCAGGTTCATTACCTGTTTTGGCTATAGTGCGACCCGCTAAGGTATTAATAATCGTTGATTTACCGACGTTAGGTATGCCCATGATCATGGTGCGGATGTCTTTTTCCATGATGTCACGGTGTGGCACCAGCTTACGGCAAAGATCTGGAATGCTTCTTACCATAGCGGGTTGTAACGTTGTGATTGCTGATGCCTGAACGCCTTGTTCACGTTCTAAGTATTCAATCCACTGAGCCGTGACCTCAGGATCCGCTAAATCAGACTTATTGAGTAATTTAATACAGGGTCTATCACCACGTAGTTGTGACACCATTGGGTTTTCACTGCTGTAGGGAATACGTGCATCGAGCACTTCAATAACGAGATCCACTTGAGGCATTGCCTCCTCGATCTCTTTACGTGCTTTGTGCATGTGTCCTGGATACCACTGAATTGCCATGATGTTGCCTTATAAATCGGAAAATAAATACAATATATACAAAAGTGATATTCTACCTCGTTAGCCGATTAAATACATAAAAAAAGCGCCGGAAGGCGCTTAGTATCGTCGTAAAATGAAGTCTTAATGCTTAAATAAGGCCTAATTCCCGTAATCTTTCCTTTAAATAGCTGTCAGCAGTATAACGGTCTGATAACACCACTTCTGGATTGGGGTGCAAAAACAGCGGTAATGAGATCCGCGATTTAGTTTTGTCAGTCCCTTCAGGGTTTATCACTCTATGGGATGTTGATGGAAAATAGCCGCCAGATGCTTCTTGGAGCATGTCACCGATATTAATGATAATACTACCAAAATCACTAGGTACATCTATCCATTCACCTTCTTTGGTGAGAACTTGTAAGCCTGGTTCATTGGCAGCTGGCAACAGAGTGATCAAATTTATGTCTTCATGTGCAGCCGCTCTAATTGCGCCCATTTCCTCATCTCCTTTCATCGGAGGATAATGCAGAATACGCAACAATGTTTGTTGGCTCTTTGCGATCATGTCGGGCAATGGAATGCTATATTTAGCGGCGACTTCAGCTGGGGTATATTGTTCAATCCAACTCAGTAGTTCAGTTGCTAATGTATTTGCGTGTTCGTAGTAGGCAAGAATATTTGCTTTTAACGACTCAGGAATACTTCCCCTAGGATAGACATGATAATATTCTTTGATATCTTTTACGTTGTTGCCTTTGGCGGTTTCAGAAATCGATGCGGGAAAGAATCCATCGTGTGTTTCTGGTGTAAACAAAAAGTCATGTTTTTGTTCAGACTGAAAAAAGTTGTACCATTCTTGATAAATATCTTCGACAAGTTGCTTTTGAATAGGGTGGTTAGATAATACACCAAAGCCTGTTTGTTGAAGCGATTCAACAAAACGCTCAGCACTATCAGGTGCTAGGTAATCAATTGTATTTAGTTTCATTTTGTATTTCTTATTAGTGTGTTGACCCACCGCTAATGGTAACCTTAGTCACACTTTGTCGCAATTATTTGCGTGTCATCATATTATTTGATTGAACTGATGCCGCGGATTTCACGTATTCTTTATTTAAGCGACAAGTAAACTCAATGAGAGCAGACAATGAATAAACTAACCGAATTTGAACAGTACGTTATCGAGCAAAAGGGCACTGAACGTCCCTTTAGTGGCGAATTTGTCGATCATGATGCTCAAGGTGTGTATTTGTGTAAAAAATGCGATGCACCACTTTATAATAGTGAATATAAATTTAATGCACATTGTGGCTGGCCCGCATTTGATGATGAGATTGAGGGAGCCGTAAAGCATACACTCGATGCTGATGGTCATCGAACCGAAATTACCTGTGCCCAATGTGGTGGCCATTTAGGCCATGTATTTGAAGGTGAACACCTAACGGATAACAATATTCGTCATTGTGTGAATTCTGTGTCGATGATTTTTAAATCCTCTGATGAGTTAACTCAATCAAGTTTGGCAACGCCTTCTTACGAAAAAGCGACTTTTGGCGCGGGTTGCTTTTGGTGTGTTGAAGCCATTTTTGCTCAGCTTAATGGCGTGCAAAGTGCGACTTCAGGTTATTGTGGCGGTGATGCTAAAGATGCCAATTATGATGCGGTGTGTTCTGGTAAAACAGCACATGCAGAAGTCATTCATATTGAGTTCGATTCGGCCGTTATTCAATATGAAACACTGCTTAGCGTGTTATTTGAAAGCCACGACCCCACCACACTTAACCAACAGGGTAATGATAAAGGCCCACAGTATCGGTCGGTAATTTTTACTCATAACAGTGCTCAAATAGATGCCGCCAACCGATTTATTAATCGGTTAACGGAACAACAAGTTTGGTCTAGGCCGATAGTGACCGAAATCAGTGCGTTCGACACGTTTTACCCCGCTGAAAGCTATCACGATGACTACTTTGCTAAAAATGGGCAACAGCCTTACTGTCAGTTAGTCGTTAAGCCTAAATTTGATAAAGTCATGAGTAAATTTGCTGATAAACGTAAAGTATAAACCAATGGGTTTGTTGTGCTGAAAGAACGGGATAAACAGATAAAAAAAGGGGGCATTGATTATTCAATGGCCCTTTTTTTGTATTACAGTTATGTCCGGAAATGTGTTTACACTTTTAGGTCGAGACAATTTTTTCAATAAAAAAGCCATGCTTAGCATGGCTTAATCAACAATAGGGCTTAGTTAGCCCTATTTAGCGTTACTCTCCAGGGCGAGTCATATCAGCTGATGCACTGTTATTCATTGCTACTTTCGGAGCATTGGTTTCAGTTGCTTGTGCTTGATAAGTACGTCCTTGAGGTACGGCCTTCTGTTCACGGACATCTACGGTAGGTTTAGTCGTGTCAGATGACACCATAGAACCAAAGCGACTTGTTTTCACCGGTGCTTTTGCTGCTGTGGCGACATCAGCAGAAACGATTGCTGGCGCAACTTCTTTTGCCGCTGCCGGCTTAGCTTGACGGACAATAGCCGCAGGCTTAGCCGTCGGGGCTGATGCATTGGCTGCAACCGCTTTATCTTGTTTGCTGCTCACTGCAGTTGTTTTCTCTGTTTCTGCAGTATCGGCGACTGGCGCTTGTACAGCTGGAACAGCAACAGGCGTTTTAGCAACTTCAACGGCCGCTTTATCTTCGGCTACTTCAGGAGCTTTTACTACCGGAGGTGTTTGAGGTGCTTCCTCTTTAGCCTCTGGCTTGTCAGCAACAACAATCGTTGGCTCGACATCAGCCTTGGTCACTTCAGCCTTGTTAGCGTCAGTCTTCACCATTTCCACAGCCGTACTAACTGTTTCAACAACAGCCTCAGTAACAGGGGCATTATCCTGGGTTTGATTTCTGCTTAGCTCAGCGTCTAATTGCTTCTCTAGCTCATCATTAGGAGTGAAAACGGCTTGCTGCGTTGAACCGGATTCATCATCACGACGACGACGTTGACCAGCAGCACGTAGATGACGAGGACTGCGACGGCTTCGACGTTGACCTTCACGACCTTCAGCTTTGGTGTCATCGGTTTCATTTTCTGATGCGGTATCTTCAGTGTCAGTGCTTGACTCATCCGTTTCATTGGCAACATCAGCGTTAGCAACGACAGTTTCACTGTTAGTGTTAACGTCGGCTTCAATTGCTTCCGCTTTACCTTCAGCGACATCAGTCGTGTCGGTGTTAACTGGCTCAGTAGTCGTAACGTTTGTTACTTCAGTCGCTTGAGTGATAACGCTCTCTGCTGGTGTTTCAGTCGTTTGTTCAGTTTTCTCTTTACGAGGTTGACGACGACTACGCGGCGGTCTCGTTTCTGATGTTTTATCCTCAGATACTTTTGACTCTACGGCTATAGCTTCAGATGTTACTACATCGACTGATTGGTCACTTGATTCATTAACATCGGTTGCTGATAATGCTTCATTCTGTTCGCTTTCAATACGCACTTTACGACGTAAGTTACGACGCTGGCGACGTTCACGAGCAGCTTCTTGCTTTGGAGACTTTTCTGTAGTGACTTTACTGTCTGTTGCTTTAGTTTCTGTTGCTTTTGATTCTGTTACTTTGGTTTCATTGACTTGTAATGGCTTGTCAACTTTTTCATTTCTCGGCTTGTTTTTTGCGTTGTCGTCTTGACCTGTGTTTCTGCTATTACGTTCATTACGCTTATTTTGAGGACGAGCCTCTGTGCCTTCTTTTGATTTGTCGCTGTCATTGCGCTGACGGCGGCTATCATTACGACTGTCATTACGCTTGTCATTACGGTTAGTACTGTCGTTACGTGTGTCATTACGACGAGTGTTACGACGGTTACTCGTCGGCGCATTTTCTTTGGTTTGCGGTACCGCTTTGGTGCCTTTGACCTCAGCTTCATTAGCAGAAAACAAGGCACTAACCGCTGAGGCCATCCGAGCGAATAATCCTGGCTGACTAGGTGCTGCAGCCACAGGGGCGGTATTTACAGGTGTTACTTTTACAGCCGGTTTTGCGGTGTCTTCTGCTGCTTTTTGAGGGGCGGTGAAGCCTTTTAATGCAGGCTCTGGAGACGCTGCGCGCTCAAGTTTACGAGGCTCATACAGATTTGCGGCAGGTTGCTCAACACGCTTGTAGCTTGACTCAATGACTTCATCATCACTTTTGCGACGAACCATTCGGTAATCCGGAGTCTGCATGTGTGCATCAGGGATAATGTACACTTCAACTTGGTGGCGCTCTTCAGTAATACGGATCGTTTTACGTTTTTCATTTAATAAGAATGCCGCCACATCAACAGGCACAATGGCTTCTATTTGTGTGGTGTTTTCTTTAATGGCTTCTTCTTCCATTAAACGCAAAATAGACAGTGCTAAAGATTCGGTACTGCGAATAGTGCCTTGGCCATGACAACGTGGGCATATATGTGCCGCGGACTCTTCAAGTGAAGGGCGCAAACGTTGGCGTGACATTTCCATCAAACCAAATCGTGAAATACGGCCTAACTGCACGCGAGCTCGGTCATGGTGTACTGCATCACGTAAACGGTTTTCAACTTCACGCTGATGGCGTACTGGTGTCATATCGATAAAGTCGATAACCACCAAACCACCTAAGTCACGAAGACGTAATTGACGTGCAATTTCATCTGCTGCTTCTAGGTTGGTGTTTAAAGCTGTTTCTTCGATATCGCCGCCTTTTGTTGCGCGGGCAGAGTTAATATCGATAGAAGTTAATGCTTCAGTTGGGTCGATAACAATTGAGCCACCAGAAGGCAAGCGCACCTCACGTTGGAAAGCTGATTCAATTTGAGATTCGATTTGGAAGTGAGTAAATAGTGGCACTTCAGAATCGTATTGTTTCACGCGTTCAACAAAATCTGGGCGAACCAAACCAATATGCAGTTTAGCTTCTTCGAAAATGCGCGGGTGGTCGATAAGAATTTCGCCTACATCGCGACGTAAATAATCGCGAATTGCACGAACAATCACATTACTTTCTTGGTGAATTAAGAATGGAGCCGTTTTACTTTGAGCGGCTTCTTGAATCGCATCCCAGTGATGTTGAAGTACTTTTAAGTCCCACTTTAACTCTGTGGACTCTTTGCCTACTCCAGCAGTACGGACGATTAACCCCATACCGTTAGGCACTTCAAGTTCCGACATCGCCTCTTTAAGCTCGGTACGCTCATCACCTTCAATACGTCGTGAAATACCGCCAGCACGAGGGTTGTTTGGCATTAACACCAAATAAGAACCAGCAAGACTGATAAACGTCGTCAGTGCAGCACCTTTATTGCCACGTTCTTCTTTGTCGATTTGAACGATGACTTCTTGGCCTTCATGCACCACTTCTTTGATGTTAGGACGACCTTGGAATGAATAACCTTTAGGGAAATATTCGCGACCAATTTCTTTCAGGGGTAAAAAGCCGTGCCGATCTGCGCCGTAGTCAACAAAGGCTGCTTCAAGAGAGGGTTCTACGCGGGTGATTTTACCTTTATAGATATTTGATTTTTTCTGTTCGTGACCAGGACTTTCAATGTCTAAATCATACAGTTCTTGCCCATCAACTAGGGCTACGCGCAACTCTTCTGATTGAGTTGCATTAATTAACATACGTTTCATGATGACGTGATTCTTCTAAATGAGGTCATCAAACAAGACGATTTTTCTGCATTACGGGCCTGAATTAATCGGTATAACCTCACGGTTAGATCCAGGCAATTTAGGTGCTCATTACTGTAAAACGCAGTCTCTGCGTGTCGCATCCTATTTATGGCTTATTTTCTAATGTTTACAAAAACAAGGAATTGGTTGAGTTACAACCAACCCCATAAATTATGGTATTTTAATCCGTTAATGCCCAAGTCGAATCGGTTTGTTTGATAACAAGCTAAAATGTTGTTCGAATTTGGGGCGATTTACCACAGTTAAATTAAAATATTTATTGATTACTTACGGTTTAATTGTACAAACGGGTTTTGCCGTTTTTTTAGTAAATACAATTTGCAAATCAATGAGTTGCTACCGGTTAAGTTCATTTTTTTAACTGTTAGTGTTTCGCATTTGGTGAAAGTTGTGAACACTTTATCCACTGTTTACTCTCAACCTGTGGGCAAATATAGCAACAATCGTTATTTTCAGCAATCAAAAGCCAATATTCTTTCGTGTATTTATTTCAAGTCCGATGTGGCAATAGCCAAGCATTTACCAGATAAGGTACACTATTGGGGTTCCCACTATATGGCGCATCATGAATACTGAAACCACCCCCCAAGTTGAATACGTGACTATCGACGAAGATAATTTTGAACAACGAATCGATAATTTTTTGCTAACTAAATTAAAAGGTGTTCCCAAAAGCATGATTTATAGGATCGTGCGTAAAGGGGAAGTGCGGGTGAATAAAAAACGCATCAAGCCAGAATACAAATTGCAAATCGATGACATCGTTCGCATACCGCCGGTTCGAGTTGCAGAAAAAGATAATCGCAAAGCACCTTCGCCTAATTTATCTCGAGTGTCACAGCTCGAAGATCGCATTATCCACGAAGATAATCATTTAATTGTATTAAATAAGCCTGCCGGCATTGCGGTACATGGTGGTAGTGGTGTTGATTATGGTGTGATTGAGGGCTTACGCTCACTTCGTCCACAACAAAAGTATTTAGAGTTGGTGCATCGTTTAGATAAAGATACTTCTGGCGTCTTGCTTGTTGCTAAAAAACGCAGTGCATTAAAGCATTTGCATGAACAGTTACGCAGTAAAACCATGCAGAAAGATTATTTAGCCTTGGTGCGTGGCCAATGGCAAGCAAGTGATAAATCGGTCAAAGCGCCGTTGTTAAAAATCACCTTAAAGTCTGGCGAGCGTATTGTTCGAGTTAATAAAGAAGGTAAAGAGTCGGAAACGCGTTTCAAAATCATGCAGCGATACCAAGGGTGTACCTTGGTCAAAGCCAGTCCTGTGACTGGGCGTACTCATCAGATTAGGGTACATTGTCAATATGCGGGTCATTCTATTGCCTGTGATGATAAATACAGCGAGCAACAATTTGACGACAGCATGCGCGCATTAGGCTTAGATCGTCTGTTTTTACATGCGGCTGAGCTTAAGTTTACTCATCCTGAGAATAATGAAGTCACGCAAGTTAAGGCGCCTTTAGACCCAGTGTTACTTAGCACACTTGAAAAATTAAAAAGAATATAACATCCACAGCGGTGTGAAAATGAAGTAAGGAATGGTATTGAATATTCAACATAAAGCTTATGAACTGGTCATTTTTGATTGGGATGGCACGCTAATGGACACGATTGGTAAAATAGTGTCTTGCATGCAAAATGTAGCACAAGAACTCATTTTGCCTATCCCGTCTGAACAGCAAATAAGAGATGTCATAGGCTTATCTTTACCTAAAATTATGCCGATTTTATTTGCCGATCATCAAAACCATGAGCAAATTATTGATTGTTATCGTCGTCATCATGTTGCCAATGTGCACCCTACGCCTTTATTTGAGGGCGTTGAATCACTTATTCGCAGTTTACATGCTGGCGGTTATCAATTAGCGGTAGCGACGGGTAAAGGGCGAGAGGGTCTTGATAACGTATTGGCACGTACAGGCTTAGGCCAGTACTTTCATGCGACGCGCTGTGCCGATGACGCTGAAAGCAAACCGCATCCTGAGATGTTGTTTTCGTTATTGACTCATTTTGATGTTGCCGCAGATAGAGCCATTATGATTGGCGATTCAATCCATGACTTAACCATGGCCAAAAATGCTGGTATGGCGAGTATTGGTGTGAGTTATGGCGCCCATAATCAATCAAAATTGCAAGCGCTAAATCCGCGTGCGATTGTCGATAAGCCACTTGCGATACGTGATTATCTTTAACTATCTTGTGTTTATGATGATTGATAATTGAAATGCAGCAGCGTCGCACATAAGTGTTGCCGACGCTGTATTTCATTAACTTAAATAATTTTTAATTACCTCTGCGTTTATGCCCTGTCATTTTGTTAATCACTTACCTAATCATCCATCCTTATGCACAGAAATGTTAAATAATGCCGGTCAATATTTTAGACCAATATTATTTGATTGATCATTGAGGGGCTTGGCTTAGTACATCAACACCATGCTGTGCCAGTAAATCGATAAGCCTAATTAATGGCAGACCAATTAAAGTATTAGGATCATCACCTTCTAAGCGGCTAAAGAGTGCGATTCCCAACCCCTCTACTTTAAAACTACCTGCGCAATATAATGGTTGTTCTTTGTCGATGTAGTAGCGAATTTGCGCTTCTGTTAACGATTTAAAGTGCACTGTAAAAGGTTCAACACACGACAACATGCGTTGATTATCACAATTAAATACAGCTAGACCGGTATAAAAAGTGATTGCTTGACCAGAAGCCGCGCTTAATTGAGCAATAGCATTTTCGATGTTATTTGGCTTACCGATAATCTGACCATTAATCATCGCGACTTGATCTGAGCCAATAATTAATTGTGGCACGGATGTTTGATCAATTAAGTTCGCTCCGGCTAATGCTTTTTGTTCAGCTAACCGTTTGACTAATGCTAATGCTGTTTCATCTTTTGCAGCAGTTTCATCAACATCAGGGTTAACGCAGTTAAAAGGCAGCATTAATGTTTGTAATAATTGCTGACGAAAAGGTGAGGTTGATGCAAGTACTAGGTTGAATTTCATTGGCTTTTCTTCATTATTTTTAGGCTAATAACAGAATATTTGTCAGTTTACTGTATTCATCTAGGCAAATGGATCATTTTTATCGAGTAATGCTTGTGTGATGGAGTTGGGTTCGGTAAAATTTGCCAACTTTCAAACCTAATGCCGGATTAAAGAGTACCTAAAGTTCATTGTTAGGTGAGATTACCGTATTTTTACGGAAATTTTCTTTGACTCCAGCGTTTTCAAACTATAATATGCGCGCCTTATGCAAACAGTAAAGATACCGGTTTCAATTGATCCTATACGCGCAGCCTCTAGCGGCCTTCGTTATGAAGGTACCATTTTAGGTAAGCAACTAAAGCGATTAAGCGAGTTATGTACCGGCGACTGTTCCGACGTAGTTGTGTCGTTGGAATGTGGCGTCGATATACAGGGGATAGTCTACCTTCGCGGGAAGGCTGTGACGGAGCTCACTCTGCTATGTCAACGTTGTATGACACAAGTTACTACTGAGGTTACGGTCGACTTTTGTTTTAGTCCTTGTAAGACTGAGGCAGAAATCGATGAGCTCCCGGATGCGTATGACCCAATTGAGTGTAATGAGATTGGTGAATTACGTCTGCATCAATTGATTGAAGATGAATTGATAGTCGCTATGCCTATCATCCCGATGCACGATGATAATAATTGTAAGTCTGGATCGAAAGATGTAGTTGTAGGCGAGATCGAACCCGCTCATGAGGAGCGTGCAAATCCATTTGCAGTGTTAGAAAAACTGAAGAGCAAGTAATCGTAGGAGACAGGTCCAATGGCTGTACAAAAGAATAAAAAATCACGTTCAAAGCGTGGTATGCGTCGTTCACATGATTCATTGAGCACAGCTCAATTATCAGTAGACGCAACCAGCGGTGAATTACATCTACGTCACAACGTGACTGCTGATGGTTTTTACCGCGGTGTAAAGGTTATCAACAAGTAATTTGTTGCTAATCTAATGATAAATCTGACGCTTGCGTTAGATGCGATGGGGGGCGATCACGGCCCCCACGTGACAGTGCCTGCAGCCTTGCAGGCATTGAAATTTCACACATCTTTAAATATTATTTTGGTTGGCAATCAAACCGAAATAGAAAAATATCTACCTCAAGCTCACTCAACAGATCTATCCCGTATTGAAATAATCCATACCACTGAAGTCGTGACAATGTGCGATAAGCCCATTCATGCTTTGCGTTCACGTAAAAACAGTTCTATGAGAATTGCCCTTGAGCTCGTGCGCGACGGCAAAGCCGCTGCTTGCGTTAGTGCCGGTAACACGGGCGCATTAATGGCGATGGCTAAGGTGTTATTAAAAACCTTACCGGGTATTGATCGACCTGCACTTGTGTCTTGCTTACCTGCAATGACCGGAAAACCGGTTTATTTATTGGATTTAGGGGCTAATGTATCTTGTGACTCAGATACCTTATTCCAGTTTGCTATTATGGGGTCTGTATTATGTGAAGCTGTCCATAAGAAATCCCGTCCCAAAGTCGCTTTGCTTAATGTTGGCATTGAAGCGATTAAGGGTAACGACCAAGTTCAACAGGCCGGTCAAATTTTACAACATACCGAGCAAATTAATTATATTGGCTTTGTAGAAGGCGATGAAATTTACACAGGTAATGTGGATGTGATTGTTTGCGACGGATTTGTCGGCAATATTACCTTAAAGACTTCAGAAGGCATTGCAAAACTGTTAGTACACCAATTAAAACGCGGCTTAAATGACGGTTTTTTTGTTCGTTTACTCTCCAAACTCATCGCTCCTCGTATACAAGCTGTTCTCAGTAAGATGAACCCCGACCACTATAACGGTGCAAGTCTGATAGGATTGCGCGGAATAGTAGTAAAGAGTCATGGTAACGCGGATGAAGCTGCATTTTTACAAGCATTAAATTTAGCAGCAACAGAAGCAAAACGTCGTCTTCCTGAAATGATTAAAGATCGTTTGGAGTCGATTCTTTTAGACATCAATAGCTGATCTCATATATGCAAACAAAAATTCTCGGAACAGGTAGCTATCTACCTGTGCAAGTTCGTAGCAATCAAGATCTCGAAAAAATGGTTGAAACCACTGACCAATGGATTGTTGATCGAACCGGTATTTCTGAGCGGCGTATTGCTGCAACAGACGAATCGGTTTCAACAATGGGTTATCAAGCGGCATTAAAAGCGCTTGAAATGGCGGGGCTCGAAGCAAGTGATCTTGATATGATTGTTTGTGGAACCACAAGTGCCTCAAACGCATTTCCTGCTGCGGCATGCGAAATTCAAGCCTCATTAGGCGTCAAAAATATCCCTGCCTTTGATATTGCTGCCGCGTGTTCTGGTTTTATTTATGCTTTATCGGTTGCAAATCAATTTGTTAAAACCGGTGCCGCTAAAAAAGTACTGGTTATTGGTTCCGATGTGTTGTCGCGAATGTGTGATCCTTCTGACCGCTCCACTGTGATTTTGTTTGGTGATGGTGCGGGCGCTGCGATTATTGGTGCCAGTGATACTCCCGGTATCATTGCGACACATATTTATGCTGATGGGAGCCAGGGGGACTTATTAAAATGTTCTTTCCCACCTCGAGCGAATGAAAGTTCTGAAGCTGTCGGTTTTATGACGATGAAAGGTAACGATGTGTTTAAAGTGGCGGTAACTCAGTTGTCTAATGTGGTCACCGAAACCTTGCTCCTTAATAATGTCGATAAATCAGAAATTGACTGGTTAGTGCCACATCAAGCTAATTTCCGCATTATCAAGGCAACAGCAAAGAAACTTAACATGAGTTTAGACAAAGTCATTCTCACATTAGCTAAACACGGCAATACCTCTGCGGCATCAGTACCGATAGCGCTTGACGAAGCCGTTAGAGATGGCCGAATCCAGCGTGGACATTTATTACTACTCGAAGCATTTGGGGGTGGTTTTGCTTGGGGCAGTGCACTAATCCGTTTTTAATTTTGAAATTTATTTTTTATACAGGTAACCGTTGATGGAAAATGTTGCTTTTGTATTTCCTGGCCAAGGTTCACAGGCCGTAGGAATGTTAGCTGAATTGGCTCAAAATCATGTCATTATTGGGCAAACCTTTGCCCAAGCAAGTGATGCGTTAGGTTATGATTTATGGGATCTTGTTGCCAATGGCCCAGCTGAAACCTTAAATGAAACAGATAAAACCCAGCCTGCATTGCTCACGGCAAGCGTGGCTATCTGGCGCGCATATCAGGCATCGAACAAGCCCATGCCCTCATTACTTGCAGGCCACAGTCTTGGTGAATACTCTGCGTTAGTGTGCGGTGGTGTGATTGAATTTACTGATGCAGTTAAATTAGTTGAGCTTCGTGGTAAATTAATGCAACAAGCCGTTCCTGCTGGGTCTGGCGCGATGTATGCCATTATTGGCCTTGATGATGATGCTATTGCCAAAGTGTGTGCAGAGTCTGCTGAAGGCGGTGTGGTGAGCCCTGTTAACTACAATAGTCCCGGTCAAGTGGTTATCGCGGGTGAAAAAGCTGCGGTTGAACGCGCTGCTGCTGCATGTAAAGCTGCTGGTGCTAAAATGACAGTGGCATTGCCAGTGAGTGTGCCATCACATTGTGCGTTGATGAAGCCAGCAGCTGATGAATTAGCCAAAGCCTTAATGGAAGTGACATTCTCTGAGCCTATAATTAATGTTGTTAACAATGTTGATGTGGCAATGCCGACAAATGCCCAGGCCATTAAAGATGCTTTAGTGCGTCAATTGTATTGTCCAGTGCGTTGGCGTGAGTCGGTTGAATTTATGGCGACACAAGGTGTTACAAAATTAATAGAGTGTGGACCAGGGAAAGTATTAACCGGTTTAACAAAAAGAATTAATAAATCGATATCCGCTCAAGCGGTCAATGATGTTGCTTCATTTGCAGCATTAGTCGAATAAAGGAGTTGATATGAGCTTTAGCATTAATTTAGACGGCAAAGTTGCCTTGGTGACGGGGGCCAGTCGTGGCATTGGCCGAGCGATTGCTGAATCGTTAGTACAAGCCGGCGCGATGGTTATCGGAACGGCAACCAGTGAAAAAGGCGCTGCGGCGATCCAAGCATACTTGGGTGACAAAGGCTTTGGGATGGTGTTAAATGTCACTGATACTCAGTCAGTGGCTGATTTATATAGCCAGATCAAAGAAAAAACCGGTGAAGTTGATATTCTCATCAACAACGCAGGTATTACCCGTGATAATTTATTGATGCGGATGAAAGATGATGAATGGCAAGATATTATTGACACTAATTTGACATCACTATTTAAATTGTCTAAACCAGTAATGCGATCTATGATGAAAAAGCGTTTCGGACGTATTATCAGCATCGGTTCTGTTGTGGGTACAATGGGCAATGCAGGCCAAGTAAATTACTCGGCTGCCAAAGCGGGTTTGATTGGATTTACAAAATCTCTTGCAAGAGAGGTTGCATCTCGTCAAATAACAGTGAATGCTGTTGCACCTGGATTTATTCAGACAGATATGACAGATGAGCTGACAGTAGAGCAGCAACAAGCTATCATGTCGCAAGTTCCGATGGAACGATTAGGGCAAGCACAAGAAATTGCCAATGCAGTATTGTTTTTGGCCTCGGATTCAGCCGCTTATATCACAGGCGAAACATTGCATGTGAATGGCGGCATGTACATGGTTTAAGAGCGATAGGTAGGCAACTACCTTCATTTGAGTCAGTGTTAGTGACAATTCAATGTTATTTTTTGTGGTTAGACCACAAAATCTAAGCTTGCATTGTTATCTAATTCGAATAAACTACTCGCAATCTTACGCAAGTGCGTAATTTGAATAGGAAAGAAAACTAATGAGCAACATCGAAGAACGTGTAAAGAAAATCATCATCGAGCAACTTGGCGTTAAAGAAGAAGACGTTAAATCAGCTGCTTCTTTTGTAGACGATTTAGGCGCAGATTCTCTAGACACTGTTGAATTGGTTATGGCTCTAGAAGAAGAGTTTGACACCGAGATCCCTGACGAAGAAGCTGAAAAGATCACTACTGTTCAAGCAGCGATCGATTACGTTTCTAAGAATCAGTAATCAAGAATTCACAAAAACAGGCGGCATTTATGCCGCCTGTTTTTGTTTAAAGCATTTGTAAACGCTCGTTCCATTTAATTGCATTAGAACATCCTTCCTTATACTTCTTTAGCTATATCGCAATAATGGCATCGTGGCAGATTTTATTTAAAGGTGAATATCATGTCTAAACGTCGTGTCGTCATCACAGGTCTTGGCCTCGTGACTCCAGTAGGTAATGATGTCGAGTCTTGTTGGAATGCCTTACTGGCTGGTAAGAGTGGTATTGCTCCCATTACCAAATTTGATGCCAGTGGTTTTAATACTCGTTTCAGTGGCTCAGTAAAAGATTTTGACGTCGAACAATATTTAACGAAAAAAGATGCCCGTAAAATGGATTTATTTATCCAATATGGCATGGCTGCAGGTATTCAAGCAGTAAAAGACTCTGGCCTAGATATGAGCCAAGAAAATCCTGCTCGTGTGGGTGTTGCTATTGGTGCCGGTATGGGCGGCATGTGGTTAATCGAGCAAGGCCATTCGGCATTACTCAATGGCGGACCACGTAAGGTGTCGCCTTTTTTTGTGCCGAGCACCATTATTAATATGATCGCCGGCCACTTGTCAATTATGTACGGTATGACAGGGCCCAATTTTGCGGTTACCACGGCTTGTACTACCGGTGTGCATAACATTGGTTTTGCCGCTCGGACTATTGCTTATGGTGATGCTGATGTTATGGTCGCCGGTGGTGCTGAAGATGTCACTAGCCCATTAGGGGTTGCTGGTTTTAGTTCAGCTAAAGCATTATCTACTCGTAATGACGACCCAACAGCAGCAAGTCGCCCATGGGACAAAGACCGTGATGGTTTTGTTATTGGCGACGGTGCAGGTGTCATTGTGATGGAAGAGTACGAGCGAGCTAAAGCACGTGGCGCTAAAATTTACGGCGAGCTGGTTGGTTTTGGCATGAGTGGTGATGCATTCCACATGACATCACCACCGAGTGACGGCGCTGGTGCTGCGGCGGCTATGGTCAATGCCATTAACGATGCACAAATTGAAAAAGAACTAGTGGGCTATATCAATGCCCATGGCACATCAACGAATGCAGGTGATAAAGCCGAAGTGGCTGCGGTGAAATCTGTGTTTGGGCCACATGCCTATGATGTATTGGTGAGCTCGACCAAATCAATGACCGGTCATTTACTCGGTGCTGCAGGTGCTGTTGAAGCAATCATTACTTTGTTGGCATTACGTGATCAGCATGTTCCTCCTACTATTAATTTAGACAATCCTGATGAAGGTTGTGATTTAGATTTTGTCGCACACACTTCTCGTCGTCATCAATTTGATTACGCATTATGTAATTCATTTGGTTTTGGTGGCACCAACGGTTCATTATTGTTTAAAAAAATCAATTAATGATAGTGACATAGATAAAAAGCGCCGATGGCGCTTTTTTTGTATGTTTAAGCTTTTTTTGGATTAAGACAAAGTGTATCGTTAAGTTCCGATACATCCTGCGATGACTTGGAGGCTTTATGGCCGGTATAGATAGAAAGCTCACGTTACGTTTTTTGGCTGAGCCCGCAGATGTCAATTTCGGCGGTAAAGTACACGGCGGCGCCGTAATGAAATGGATCGATTTAGCGGCTTACGCTACCGCTGCAGGTTGGAGTGGTAAGTATTGTATTACCGTCTATGCAGGGGGTATTCGTTTTGTTAAACCCATTCACGTTGGCCATATTGTTGAGGTGACGGGTAAAGTGATTTATACCGGCAGCACATCTATGCATGTCGCAATTGATGTTAAGGCTGGCGATCCTAAAGATTCAGAGCGTTATCTCACGACCCATTGTATTGTGATTATGGTGGCGGTTGATGATGAAGGCAAACCCACCTCGGTACCTGAATGGATCCCAACGACAGCCGACGATATTCATTTACGTGATACAGCATTACGTTTAATGGACATGCGTAAGCGTATTGGCGCCGAAATGGAAGCTCACGTTAAACCTTCAGTAGTATAAATAAAAGGGGAAAATCATGGCTAAGGTAGCATTTATTGGATTAGGCGTTATGGGGTATCCTATGGCGGGACATTTAGTTAAACAAGGTCACGATTTGACCGTGTATAACCGAACGGCCAGTAAAGCTCAACAATGGGTTGAGCAGCATGGCGGTCGACGCGCGGATACACCAAAAGACGCGGCTAAAGGACAAGACATTGTGTTTACCTGTGTCGGTAATGATGATGATTTACGTCAAGTGGTATTGGGGGATCAAGGCGCCATTCACGGTATGCATGCAGGTGCTATTTTGGTCGACCATACCACAGCTTCAGCCGATGTCGCGCGCGACATTGCCGCCCAATTGACCCCACAAAATATTGGCTTTTTAGATGCGCCTGTTTCAGGTGGCCAAGCGGGAGCTGAAAATGGTGTGTTAACCGTGATGATGGGCGGTGAACAGGCTGATTTTGATACGGTTAAACCCGTTATTGATGCATATAGTCGCTGTGCTGAATTGCTTGGACCTGCAGGTTCGGGTCAGTTGACTAAAATGGTCAATCAAATTTGTATTGCGGGTGTGGTTCAAGGCTTAGCTGAAGGACTTCATTTTGCAAAGAGTGCGGGTTTAGATGGCTTAAAAGTCATTGAGGTCATCAGTAAAGGTGCTGCACAAAGTTGGCAGATGGAGAATCGTTATCAGACTATGTGGCAAGGTCAATATGATTTCGGCTTTGCTATCGATTGGATGCGAAAAGACTTAGGCATTGCCCTAGATGAAGCTCGCCGAAATGGTAGCCATTTACCTGTCGCGGCATTAGTTGATCAGTTTTATTCTGAAGTTCAGGCGATGAAAGGCAACCGTTGGGATACTTCTAGTTTACTCGCTCGTTTAGAAAAATCTCGCAGTTAATATCAACAAATCATTGTTATAAATGCGATAGCTCAAAGATAGCCTCAACATTAGTCGGGGCTTTTTATTGGCGACAATTCAACTTAAATTAACCATGACTACATTAGCTATTATTGGTAGCAAGTCGGTTTGTTGACTAAAAACCATTGCGTTACATGATGTGGCGCACATATTCAAAATGTTAACGCTGCTATTATTACCTAATCTAAATTAATTTTGCTTAAAGTAGATTGATTAGCTACGTTTATATTATCAGTTAATTTGCGATTGTTTTATGAATTGTTTTAATGAATTGTTTATAAACAAAGTTGTTGAGTAAACCCTTAAGTAAAGTGTCGTACTGCAGTGTGATGATCCGCGTCAGATAAAAAGAATGCGGGCACACACTAAAATTGGAGGAATGAAAAGTGAGCAATAAATTACTAAGTACATTGTTTGCGGCCGGTTTCGCGGTAATGATGATGTCTTCTGCATCATTTGCTGCTGATGAGACCCTCGCTGAGTTTCATGTTGAAATGGGTGGCTGTGAAAACTGTCACGCTGATGGAGAGCCATCATCAGATGGTGTATATGAATTTGAACAATGTCAAAGTTGTCATGGTTCTCTTGCTGAAATGGATGATAACCATAAGCCGCATGATGGTATGTTAATGTGTGCAGATTGCCACGCACCACATGACGCAAAAGTAGGCGAAGTACCAACGTGTGATACATGTCATGACGATGGCCGTACTGCAAAATAAGCTATCTTGATAGCTGAAAAATACCGACTTTATGTCGGTATTTTTGTTTCTATTCTCCTAATAACTGACTAAAACCTTACATCTGCCTGCATAAATAAGCCTAACTTAACCTCAATCCGGGATACGGGGTGGGGGGTGGGGTAAACCGATCGGGATCAGTCTATTTCAAGTCATAGATATAACTTGCCATTATTTTGCTTAGCGAGGCGATGAGGGAGGCTTGTTTACCCGTTTGGGCTAAAGCCTGATGAATTTATTCAGCAAAAGATAGACAGTGTTGCCACTCGACTTGCAGGCATTCCCATTGGTTACGCGTCTGCGTTGTATCAACTGACTAGAAAAAACTATTCCTACCTCAATATGCCTTGAGTTGATCATTTGCTTATAAGGGATGAAACAACAAGGTTATACCTCTTTATAGGTATTAAAATCCCTTTATTTTCAGATAGATGCGCAACAAAAGTGCGCAGGCCTGCACTTTTGTTGCACAAATATTGCTGTTATCAATCTAGACGGTTTTTATTTCTATTGTAAATCAGTAAGTTAATTTTTTGGCACAGCTTTCGCAGTAGTTTACTATGAAATAATCCAGGTGAAAGGGTAGATGTATGTCAAAGATCCAATCGAGTTGTGCTTATTGTGGTGTCGGGTGTGGCGTAAGCGTGTCACCGAACAAAGCGGATTGGACTGATATAAATACAGCTGATTTATCATTAGTGGGTGATATCAATCATCCTGCAAATTACGGTCATTTATGTGCTAAAGGTGAACGCTTACTCGACAGTTTAGATCAGCCCAATGTGCTACGTTATCCAAAATATCGTTCAGGTAAACCCCTTGATTGGAATAGTGCGAGCACCTTAATTGCTGATACTTTTGCACAAACCATTGCTGAGCATGGCCCCGGCTCTGTTGCCCTTTATCTTTCAGGGCAATTACTCACTGAAGATTATTATGTCGCGAATAAGTTCGCCAAAGGTTTTTTAAAAACGGCTAACATCGATACTAACTCTCGTTTATGTATGTCGTCAGCGGTGAGTGCAATGCAACGCGCTTTTGGTGAAGACGTGGTGCCAGGTTGCTTTGATGACCTAGAGCAAGCAGAAGTCATCGTGCTGGTGGGTGCTAACACTGCTTGGACTCATCCGGTGCTTTTTCAACGAATATTAGCGGCTAAAAAAACCAATAATGCCCATTTAGTGGTTATCGACCCGCTATCAACCGCGACAGCTAAACAAGCGGATTTACATTTAGCGATTACACCAGGTGCCGATTTAGCATTATTTCATGGCTTACTGGGTTATTTAGCCGATCAAAATTGTGTTGATCACACTTACATTGCAGCACACACCGAGGGTTTTGATTCTGTTGTGTCCGAGGCGCAACAATTAAGTGCCAATTTAGCCGAACTCGCAAACCAAGTCGGAGTATCTGTTACTCGTCTTACTGAGTTTTATCAATTAGTGGCGGCTCATAAAAAAGTACTTACCGCATCTTGTCAGGGAGTGAATCAATCAACTATAGGCACAGATACCACCAATGCGATGATTAACTGTCATCTTGCCTTAGGTCAAATTGGACAAATAGGCAGTGGTTTCTTTTCGTTAACCGGACAACCTAATGCTATGGGCGGCCGTGAAGTCGGTGGTTTAGCGAGCCAGTTAGCCTGTCATATGGGATTTTCAGCACCTGAACGTCAGCTATTAGCTGATTTCTGGCAAACCGACAGCGTAGCCGAACAAAAAGGCTTAGCAGCAGTAGAGATGTTTGATGCCCTTGCCGATGGCAAAATTAAAGCGATTTGGATTATGGGTACCAACCCAGTGGTGTCGTTACCTAATAGTGAAAAAATCGCCAAAGCCTTAGCCGATTGCCCCTTTGTAGTGGTATCTGAAATTAGCCCAGACTCAGATACCGCCAAGCTTGCTGATGTGTTATTGCCAGCGCAAGGTTGGTCAGAAAAATGCGGTACTGTTACCAACAGTGAACGCACCATTACCCGCCAGCGTGGGTTTATTACCCCCAAAGGTCAAGCTAAAGCTGATTGGTGGGCTATGAGCCAAGTGGCCAAAAAAATGGGCTTTCACGGATTTGATTTTGATGATAACGCCAGTGTTTTCAACGAATTTGCCGCCATGTCTGCTCGAGTAAAACAGCAGTTTCCTAACAAAGTATTTGATTTAACTGGCTTAGCCGACTTATCAAAAAGGCAATATGATGCGTTACTGCCAACACAATGGCCTATTGCTTCTGCTACGCAAATAGGCCAGCGAGGCGGACGAGTTTTCAGTGATGGTGTGTTTGCCACTGCAAGTGGTAAAGCGCAATTTGTCGCGCCAGCGCCTGTTAATCCATCAGAGCAGTCGTTAACCAACAACACACTGTTATTAAACAGCTGCCGTAGTCGCGATCAGTGGCATACCATGACTCGCACCGGACATATCGCCAGTTTACGCGCCAGCATTCCTGAGCCTGTTATTCATTTACATTCATCACAGTTGCAAAAATTCTCCTTAACCGAAGGTGGTTTTGTACGAATTCAATCAGCACTGACCCCGCACTCAATGGATACCAATGCGACCATATTATCGTCAGCCTTCACTGTGGCACGCGCCGTTGTCGATGACGATATGCCAGCCAATGTGGCATTGATGTCGATGCATTGGTCGGCGCAGTTCTCTATGACCAAAGGGGTGAATCAGGCGTTAGATGCCCGTGTTGATCCAATATCAAAGCAACCAGGATTTAAGTGTCAACCAGTGATATTAAGCCCCGTTCTACTTGCGCTGCAAGGTGTTGTTTTTGGTCAACACGACTCTTCTGCTCACGGGCTATGCTGGCAAGTTGCACAAACGCTGGAGAACGGAGTGTGTCATCACATTGGTTTTACAGATACCAACGACGGTTTTGCCTACCAAGCGACAGCCTATTCACTTAAATGGACCTTAACGGTAGATGGCCAGCCTTTATATATCCAATGCAATATGGATAAAGGATTACTTAAGGCATTAAAAGTGTTGTCTCACACTCAAGTGAATGTGGGCTTAAATCAGATGAATACGTTTATTGGCAAGCCTGTCGACAAGCCGTTAATGAAGTTGCTACATCAGCAAATTAAAGCCGGTAATAGCCCGTTAATCTGTGCTTGTACAGGGGTAACCGAAGCGAGCATTAACGACGAAATCAATCAACAATTTAACGACCAAGTGATGGGTGACGGTTTAGCCAACATCAGTTTTCAACAGGCATTAGATAGCACTCAATCATTATTAGGTTGCGGGCGTCAATGTGGCAGTTGTCACAGTGAAGTAAAGCAGTGTGCCAAGCAAAGTTGGCTGGATGCATTATCGTACACCGAAATTGAACATCAACATGCAGTAGAAGAGGACGTTGCCTAATGAATAGCGTAGATGCAATGATAAAAGGTCATCAGCCAATTAACTCTTTAGGCTGTCTTACTGATGGATTACCTACAAGCGAACTGCAAGCTGGCGAAGTCGCCATTGTTGGCGCAGGTTGTGGTCAATTGGATTTGATGACCATTAAGGCGGCGCGGATTGTTGCTCAAGCCGATGCACTCGTGTTTGACAGCCTTGTTAGCAGCGATATTTTAACCTTAGTGACGCCATCTTGTCAGCGCCACTTTGTCGGTAAACGTTGCGGCCAGCCCAGTGTTAATCAAGAAGATATTAATGCGTTATTACTGAGCTTGGCACAGCAAGGGTTTAAAGTGGTGCGCTTAAAAGGCGGAGACCCGCATATTTTCGGTCGCGGCTCAGAAGAGGCGCTTTACTTGGCTCAGCAGGGGATCCGTTCGCAGTTTATTGCCGGTGTTACCGCCGCGTTAGGTTGTGCTTCTAGCACAGGTATTCCACTGACGTTTCGTGGTATGGCTCGAAGTGTCACCCTGATCACCGGCACAAAAATGACCGATGCAGATAATGCAAATGCTCCTACGCAGTGGCAAGCATTGCTCACAGCACAGTCCACCTTAGTTTTTTATATGGGTAAAGAACAAGCGGCAAGCATCTCACTCGGGTTACTCGATACCCAATGCGCCGCTAACTTGCCGGTGGCTTTTGTTACCAATGGCGGTAGACCAAACCAAATTGTGACTTATGCAACCGTTGACTCTATGGCTGATGCTGCGTTGACTATTAAGGACTCTGGGCCAACATTAATCATTATTGGTGAAGTGGTCAGTGTCGGCCAACAGCTTAGTGCTTTACTCGACGATATTGATTTTGTTTCACCACAGCCAGAGTCACAACCACATTCTGAATATGAATGCGAGGTGCTATATGCCTAAAATTGGTGAGTTAACCCTGACATCAGTCGATGAATTTGATTTTAGGTTATTGATCAAAGCCTTGGGTAAGGGCGAAAAAGGCTCGCGGACGTTAACATTTGCTGAGGCCAGCTTATTACTTGAAGGTTTTGCTAAAGGAAAAGCCACCCGGGTACAGATGGCGAGTGCCATGATGTTAATGCGCGTTCGTGGTGAAACCACAGAAGAAGTTGCTGGGATGGTCGCAGGGCTACGTCATACATTAGATACTGGTTGGGGGACATTGGCGGTTGATATTGACTGGCCTGTGTATGCGGGTAAGCGTGAGCAGTTACCGTGGTTATTGTTGGTGGCTAAACTACTGGCAAGCCAAGGTGTGCGTGTAATGTTGCATGGCGACAGCCAAGCTTTACCCCATCGCCGCCATGTTGAATCTTGCTTAGCGGCAGTCAATATTGCTTGTTGTACTACACCACAAAGCGCTAATGCAGCCTTGCTATCCGATAACATTGTTTATGTATGTGCGGGTGATTTAGCACCAGTGTTAGATGAGTGCCGCCAGTTGCATCAAGAATTGGGTCTTCGTAGCCTTATTCAAACTGCAGCGCGGTGTATCAACCCAACTAATGCAGCGATCAGTCTGCGTAGCTACTTTCACCCCGGGTTAGATTATCTGCACCAAGGCATATGCGAAATCTTATTTGCAAAAGGTGAATACCATACCGGCAGTGTCGCGATTTTTAAAGGTTTACAAGGCGAAACAGAATGTAATCCAAGAGTGTCGACCACGATGACTGTCGTCAACGGACAAGCAAACACTATAGTGGTATCGAGCTTATCGATCCCCACATTATTAGAAGGTTTTTCTGGTGCGAAAGTGGGCCAAGCTGAATTGTCTAGCGACATTCTTGCGCTGTTATGGCGCGAACAACAGCCTTTTTCAGTCAATAAACTCACAGAATTAATGTCGCGCACCATGATCGAGCAAGCGCTTAGCAGTATTCAGGCTACTTTGGCTGCGTTGCTGCTATTACTGAGCCACCAATCAGCTGCGATAGATTCAATTAACGCAACGGCGATTACAGCAGCGCAAGCCGTCAGTTTGAGTCAACAATGTTGGGCAAACCGTTTTAGTACAACAGATAATCCACTAGATCAATGGCGGAACAAGGAGTGGTTATGCGCAGTTTAATCCTTTGCGATCAGAGCTTTGCGGCTGTACCTGTGGCCGATTGTGATCTGGTGCAGTATCAGACTTGTTTGGCGGCGTTTGGGCATGTCACTGTATTGACTTCGGTAAGCCAAGTTGAGCAACAATTACATCAACAAACATTTGATACCTTGTTGGTATTAACCGAGACATTACACAGTCAAATTCAGGGGCTGATCCAGCGTACATTAACGAGTAAACCTATGGTGATCGTTGTCAATGCCAAAACATGGCAACAGGCAGCGTTAACCGATTTGCTTGATTGTGGGCGCATCACTTTTATTCCGGATATGCTGACCGTTAACCGTTTAACCAGCGTGATCAGTTTAGCCCAAGCGCGTTTTAATGCCGCCAGTAAAACCTTAGCCGAATTTAAAAAGTTAGATGATGAAATTCGCAGTATAAAACTGCTCAGCCAAGCAAAGTTGATTGTAATGCAACAAGGGTTTGATGAAGCCAAAGCACACCACATTATTCAACAACAAGCGATGCAAAAAGGCTTGTCGGTGGCACAAATGTCGGCACAAATTATTGCAGTTGTCAGCAAGCAAAATACTTCGTTAGCAGTCGATACTTTAGCGGTGAACAATGATGGTGCGCCTCATTTTGGTGCGATTATCCCTAAGGCGGACATATTATCGTCTCAGCACAAAGGCTGCTAAGTTTTAATTATATATTAATCAAGTGATTATGGTTTTTTTGTTTGTTGGCATAGAGCCTGCAACATCACAGTATGATACTGAAAGTCGATAATGGTTTTTTAAACCATTAATGTTCAAACAATAAAATTTAAAAAATCGGAATAGTAACAGGCAATGGCGCCAACTCTTTAAGCGGAGTTGGCGCCATTTTGTTTTTTACGGTCCATGGCATGAAGGAGCAGGATATGGCAGTCTCAAAACCCAAGTTAGTGGTGGTCGGTAATGGCATGGTAGGTCATCACTTTATTGAGCAATTGTGTAGTTTAGGGCTCAATAAAACGTTTGATGTGCATGTGTTTGGTGAAGAACCCCGTCCAGCCTATGATCGAGTGCAATTATCAAAATATTTTGAGACCGGTAGCGCCGATCCGTTAATGTTAACCAGTGCGCAAGACTATCAAGATTGGGGCATTTCGCTGCACTTAAATACCCCGATCACCGCGGTTGATATTGCCGCTAAAACGGTCACGAGTGCCCAAGGGGGCAATTACCATTATGATCGACTCGTACTGGCAACCGGATCATTTCCGTTTGTGCCGCCTATTCAAGGTAACGATCGCGCTCAGTGTTTAGTGTATCGCACCATTGAAGATCTTGAAGCTATCCAAGCTGCAGCCCAAAACAGTCACGTTGGGGTTGTTGTGGGCGGCGGATTATTAGGCTTAGAAGCCGCTAATGCCATGAAACAACTTGGGGTGAAAACCCACGTTGTTGAGTTTGCGCCACAATTGATGCCCGTTCAGCTAAATGACAAAGCCGGTGATTTATTGTGTAGCAAAATTGAACAACTCGGCGTGAGCGTGCATACCTCAAAAGCCACCACCGCGATTATCGACGGTGAAACGGCATTACATCGAATGACCTTTAATGATGAGTCTTATCTTGAAACTGACATGATTGTCTTTTCAGCGGGTATTCGTCCACAAGATTCATTAGCACGGGTTTCAAATATCAATATTGGTGAACGTGGCGGCATTGAAATTGACAATTACTGTTTAACCTCTGCGCCAGATGTTTATGCCATTGGAGAATGTGCATTATGGCAGCAAAAAATATTTGGGTTAGTGGCCCCAGGTTATCAAATGGCGCGGGTTGTGGCTGCTCATCTTGGCTCATTAACATCAACTAGCGTTTCTCAGTCATTTACCGGCGCAGACATGAGCACCAAATTGAAATTGCTGGGTGTTGACGTGGCCGCTATTGGCGCAAGCCGTGGTTTTGAAAATGCACAATTTGTTGAGTTATCTGATAACCAGGCGGGAATTTATAAAAAGTTATGGTTAGATGAAACCGGTAAATATTTAAAAGGTGCGGTATTAATTGGCGATAACAGCGATTACAGCCGCTTGCTCGATGCTTATTTATCACAAGATGAGATTGAAGGCTCCGCGGTTGAATTATTGCTTGCCGGTGCTGAAAACGAAGCAGATTTAAAAGACTCCTCTATTGTGTGTTCTTGTCATCAAGTGACTAAAGGCGACATTGTTGAGTCTGTAACAGCAGGCAAGCATAAAATAGCTGACATCAAGTCATGTACTCGCGCTGCATCAGGTTGTGGCGGCTGTGCGCCGTTAGTGCAAAAAATTATAGATCAAACATTACAAGCCGCTGGGTTCGATTATAATGCCGGTATTTGCGCCCATTTCGATCACGACAGACAAGCGTTATATCACCTTTGCCAAGTCGAGGGCATCAGTGATTTTGATACTTTAATGACACAACATGGCAAGCCATCAGCAAGTGGTCACACTTATGGTTGTGATATTTGTAAGCCAGCAGCGGCATCTATCTTTGCCAGCTTACAAAACCAGTATGTGCTCAATCAAGACCGCGGTCATGTGCAGCTGCAAGACACCAATGATGCCTACTTAGGTAACATCCAAAAAGACGGCACTTACTCTGTTGTGCCGCGGGTTGCAGGGGGCGAAATTACTCCGACTAAACTTATCGCCATGGGCCAAATCGCCCAAGAATATGATCTGTATACCAAAATAACCGGTGGCCAGCGCATTGATATGTTTGGTGCAACGCTATCGCAGTTACCTGAAATTTGGCAAAAACTCATTGATGCTGGTTTTGAAACTGGCCATGCCTACGGCAAGTCTCTGCGAACGGTTAAGTCTTGTGTTGGCAGTACTTGGTGCCGTTATGGAGTACAAGACGCGGTTGGTTTCGCTATCGATTTAGAAAATCGTTACAAAGGCTTGCGCAGTCCGCATAAATTGAAATTTGCGGTATCGGGTTGTACCCGTGAGTGCGCAGAAGCCCAAAGCAAAGACATCGGTATAATCGCAACCGATAAAGGATGGAATCTGTATGTTGCTGGCAATGGCGGCATGCGTCCGCGTCATGGTGATTTGTTTGCCACCGATTTGTCCACCCAAGACCTGTATAAATACATCGACCGTATTTTGATGTTCTATGTCAAAACCGCAGACAAATTACAGCGCACCTCAACCTGGATGGACGCTTTAGAAGGGGGGGTAGATTACTTAAAATCGGTAGTTATTGATGATGCGCTTGGGATTAATGCCGCGCTAGAACAACAAATGGATCATATCGCTGCCACATACCAATGTGAGTGGAAAACCAGCCTTGAGCAACCTGCTTTTTTGGCGCGTTTTAATGAGTTTGTTAACCCAAATGATGCCCCCGCAACAGATGCCAATGCTTATCAGCGTATTCGGGAACAGCGTTTCCCTAACATTAACGATGCGGGGGCAGGCTCGATTGCCATTAAAGAGATTACTGACGATGTCGAACAAGCCCAAGTGGAGGAATTAGCATGATTTGGATTAATGTGTGCACTGAAGCAAGTATGCCAAAAGGCACGGGAATAGCCGCTTGGGTTGCCGGGCGTGCAGTGGCTATTTTTAACTTAGGTAAAGACGGTTTATTTGCCCTTGATAATATCGATCCTGCTAGTGGTGTGAGTTTGTTAGCCAGAGGATTGATTTGTGAAATTGATGGTGAGCTGTGTGTGGCTTCGCCGCTTTATAAACAGCATTACCGTTTGGATTCGGGGCGTTGTATTGAAAATAATGATCTAGTGGTTAAATCATTTGAAATTAAAACTGAGCAAGGCAATATTTTTGTCTTGGCTCAGGCATAAAGGGGTCCAATATGAGCGCTGAAAAATTTAACCTATTTTCATTTCACGGCAAGATGAAAATCATGCATTTAAGCTGGATGGCCTTTTTTATTACTTTTGTGGTGTGGTTTAACGCTGCCCCGTTAGTCAGCGTGATTGCCGACAGTTTAGGGCTGACGACATCACAGATTAAAACCTTATTGATCCTCAACGTGGCATTAACGATTCCGGCGCGGATCATCATCGGCATGGTTACCGATAAATATGGCCCAAGGATCACCTATTCTGCCTTGTTGGGGATTTGTTCTATACCTTGTTTTATGTTTGCCGTAGCTGATACTTTTGAGCAACTCGCCTTAGCGCGTTTTCTAATTGGTTTTATTGGTGCTGGCTTTGTGGTGGGTATTCGTATGGTAAGCGAATGGTTTCCAGCAAAAGAGCTCGGCACTGCAGAAGGTATTTATGGCGGTTGGGGTAACTTTGGTTCTGCCGCGGCAGCCTTTACATTACCCGCAGTAGCGCTTGCTTTTGGTGGTCCTGACGGCTGGCGTTATGCCATTGGGGTTACCGGTTTAATGAGCTTGTTGTTTGCGTTTGTGTATTATTTTAATGTCACTGATACGCCAAAAGGGTCAACCTACTTTAAGCCCAAAAAAGGCGGCGGTTTAGAAGTCACCAGTAAAAGTGATTTTGTATTGCTGATCCTGATGAAAGTGCCTATGTATGCCACGCTGGCATTGTTGGGTTGGAAGTTATCACCTGCTGGCGTGAGTATGTTTACTCAAGAGACAACTTATCTCATTTACCTTGGCTTAGTGGTGGTGTTCTTGTTCGATTTTTACCAAACCTATCAAGTGAACAAACACTTATATTCAATAGAGGTACCAGAGTTTGAACGGTATCAATTTAAGCAAGTTGCGGTATTAAATGTGCTGTATTTCACTACATTTGGATCTGAGTTAGCTGTTGTGTCTATGTTACCGTTATTTTTTGCCGAAACGTTTGAGCTGGGGATGGCGCAAGCCGGTATGTTGGCATCCAGCTATGCCTTTATGAACTTAATGTCTCGTCCTGGTGGTGGCTGGTTAAGTGACAGGTTTGGTCGTAAAACGACTTTATTAATCCTCACCGCAGGCTTGGCTATCGGTTATTTATCGGTGGCACAAATTGATTCATCATGGTCATTACCAATGGCGGTTACCGTTGTAATGGCATGTTCATTCTTTGTCCAAGGTGGTGAAGGTGCGGTATTTGCTGCAGTGCCGCTGATTAAACGTCGTTTAACAGGCCAAATAGCCGGCATGACAGGGGCTTATGGTAATGTTGGCGCGGTATTTTTCTTAACGGTGTACTCGATAGTCTCTACTCAAGTGTTTTTCTACGTGATTGCAGTCAGTGCCGTATTTGGCTTTGTGACATTATTTTTTATGAAAGAACCCAAAGGTCATATTGCTGAAGTGAATGAAAATGGCGAAGTGACATTAATCAGTGTCAGCTAGTGGTGCTTAAGTAAGTAGTTGCAACCCGCTGCCATTAAAGCTCAAATAGCTTGTGTTCAAGCGGTTTAAGTAAAGCGGTTAATCAAAAAAACGAGGGTTATATGGCTTCAGAGTCATTACAACAAGCGCTTGATCGTACAGAAGATACGCTTCCTTTTGCCGCAACCTTGCAGCTTGTTGTTGGCCAAGCTTCCGACAAAGGCCGTAAATCACAAAATGAAGATGCGATAGGTATTCGTATTCCTTCAGGTATGCCATTAATGACTAAGGGCGTTGTGAGTGTGATCAGCGATGGCGTTAGCACTGCGGAGGGGGGAGCACATGCTTCTGCTATTAGTGTGAGTAATTTTTTAGCCGATTATTATTCCACTCCTGAGACCTGGAGCGTGCAAAAATCTAGTACTAAAGTATTAACCGCATTGAATCGTTGGTTGTATGGACTCGGGCAAGATTATCGGGATGCCAGACGCGGCTTTGTGTGTACCTTTAGTGCGCTGGTGTTTAAGTCTTGTTCTGTGCATATGCTGCATGTGGGTGATTCACGGATTTACCGTTTTCGCGATGGAGAGTTACTACAATTAAGCCATGATCATAGCACCAATATTAACTCATCAAGCCAATACCTTACCCGTGCATTGGGGATGGACGTTAAATTAGATGTTGATTACAAAACCTTATCGGTCGACGTCGGTGACCTGTATTTATTGACTACCGATGGGGTTCATGATCTATTAACTGAGTTTGAGATACATAAAAAATTAACTACCTTTAGTCAACAGCATCAGCAATTAACGGATGATACATGTGAACAGTTTTGCCAAAAATTAATTAGAAAGGCTTTCGATTTAGGCAGTAAAGACAATCTAAGTGCGCAGCTATTAAGTGTTAGTCAATTACCCAAACAAGCTATCGATGATGTGTATCACTGTTTATCACAGCAACCATTTCCGCCCCCCTTAAGCGTTGGTATGAAACTCGATGGTTATCAGGTGACCCATATCATTCATCAATCACAGCGTAGCCAAGTCTATCGGGTGGTGAATGAGCAAGGTCAAAATTTTTGTATGAAAACCCCCTCGATTAATTACATAGACGATGCCGCTTATATAGAGCGATTTATGTTAGAAAGTTGGACCGGTCAACGGATTAATAGTGCCCATGTGGTCAAGGTGGTCGAGCAGCACAAAACTAAATCGGCACTGTATTATTTAACTGAGTTCTTAAGCGGAATGAGCCTTGCAGAGTGGTTAACGCAACATAAAAAAGCACCTGTGGAAGATGTGTTACTGCTGCTTAAACAAATCGAATTAGGGGTTAGGGCATTTCATCGTCGTGAAACCCTGCATCAAGATTTAAAGCCCGACAATATTTTTATTACCCGAAATGGAGTGGTAAAAATTATTGATTTTGGTTCTTGTTATATTAAAGGCATTGCTGAAATCAGCAGTCCGTTAACCCGATACACTATTTTGGGTACGGCAGATTACACGGCTCCAGAAGTGGTGCTTGGCTATCAAGTCGATGGCCGTGCTGATTTATTTTCACTTGCCGTGATTGCCTTTGAAATGTTGGCCGGGCAATTACCTTTTAAAGGCAAATTAGAAAAGTGTCGTAATCGACAGGACTTTTTACGTTTAGAATACGTTAGCGTGCATCTATTAAACCCAATGGTGCCAGAGTGGATCGATTTAGCATTAAAAAAAGCACTCAATATTGAACCGAGTTTACGTCAAGGGGATACCTGTGAATTACTTCATCAATTAACGACTGCCAGAGTTAATCACACAGCAAAAGATTTTATTCCCATTATTGCCCGCAATCCTGTACGTTTTTGGCAAGTGATTTCAATCGTGTTGTTTTTATGCTTGCTAGTGCGTTTGTTTAATTAACCATCCTGCACAATAAAACATTCTTATTATATGGCATTATCACATGGGATTATTACATGGAATAATAATGAGTTACGGGTTGGAATAGATGTATTTTTAACTTTCGATATACACTTTCTCCCGATCCTATTTAATCTCGAATCAGTCTACGTTACCTATATTTAACTTATTGTTATTTAGAACTTTAGAACTTTAGATGTTTAATGCCTATCCTCCTATCCTCCTATCCTTATAGCTTTGCTTTAGCTAAGATATAAGTGATGTTGATGAGTTAGCTTTAATAGGTAATCAAGCCAATATAAATAAACTCGGTAGCAAGAATCAGTTTATTTCCACTCAATCAGGCTTTCATCATGTGGAATGACTTAATCCGTTTGGCTCAGACTGCTGCAGATAACACTGCTAATGTCACCCAATTTGCGACGGTAACTCTGTTGCTGTTGTTCAAGGCGTGTAGTACAAAAGGCTAACTAAGGGCGCGTAAGCACCCTTTAGGCTAATTGTTATACAGTAATCCACTTGTTAGACTCATTCACATTGATACGGACTTAGTTTCAATATATCACTGCTATTCATACCATTTGGAGTGTTTGGAATGTTTAAAGTCGAAAATTGGATGATCGTATCGCGGTCACAGTTGTTAATTGATTTACTCGATTCTCGCTGGCCACAAGAGTTTCTGGTTAAATTAGCTAAAGCCCAACCAAGTAACATGTCGAAACTATTGTCTACACAAACCAATTCAATGGTTATTTTCGATTTAGCAACGATTGATCTTCAACAAGCATATCAACTACAGCGCGTTATTGAGCGTGAGTATTTTGGTGTGCGTACTGTGTTTATAAATTTCCCAAAACAGGTTGATGCAACATTTTTAATTCATCCATCGACCACCACCGGCGTGTTTTATACCAATGCGAGTTTAGCTGATGTTAGTGCTGGGTTGAATGAAATTATCAAAGGTCGTAGCGTGATCCCTCAAGATTTATCTCAATCATTAATGGGTATGGATAATGAAGATGAAAGCGATCAACTGACTATTCGTGAGCGTGAGGTATTACAAACGTTATTGTCTGGTAGCACCAATCTTGATATTGCGAATCAACTCTTTGTTAGTGAATCAACTATTAAGACTCATCTATATCGCGCGTTCCGTAAGATTGGTGTTTCTAGCCGAGGGCAAGCCATTGCTTGGGCACAAACTCACATGCATGAGGTAAGAGTGTGATATCTCGGCAAAGTCGTCAAAGAATATCAAGCAAAAACACTTGAAGATGCTCAAGGCAATAGTTTGTTGGCTAATTCCCGCTGCATGGCCATATAGTTAATACGATGGGTGTGATATATATTTATCGAAGATAAAGCTAAAGAGTGACAAAAAAAGGATATCAAATTGATATCCTTTTTTTGTCACTCTTAGATCCGAATGCTCGGTGTTAACTAAACCATAGTGCCATTTTATTCGGTTGCTCAATCGTGAGTGAAACTGTGTCTAAAGCGGCGGCACAAATGGGCAGTTGTCCTTGCATCAGTTCATCACGCCTAAACCAATGTAGCTTGAGTTGCTCGCCGACGGGCAAGCTTTGCAATTGCTGTTCAAATTGGCTGGTCACTAACAAGTTATCGGCTGCAATCAATAAATCACCCGCACTTAAGCCCGCTTGGTGTGCCGGACTGTATTGGTTCACACTTAATACTTTTAAACCGAATGACTCTGCTTTTGTTTTAGCGCCAAAGCCAATATTAAAGCCTTTTGCATCACCGCCACCTAAATCCGCACTGCCTTCACTTGCACGTAGCGTCATGGCCACCCCAACTTGGGCCAGCAACTCTTTTAAGGGGATATCATGAGTGTTGTTTAAATAAGCAAATAAATCATCACATGGGCGATCCAGTATGGTTTCAACAATTCGTTGATGACTGAGTGGATCGGTACCAATTTCGGTTAAGCCATATTGTTGCCAAAGTTGACGCATTACATCATCTAAACTGTTACGCCCCTGAGTTTCAGTGCGAATGGTTAAATCTAAAAACAACCCAAAGAGCGCGCCTTTGGTGTAATAGCTGACAATGGCATTGGCGGCATTTTCATCTTGTTTATAAAACTTGGTCCATACATTAAAACTTGATTGCTTTAAGGTTTGCTTAAAACGACCTTGACCTCGATATACGCGAGTCATAATTTGGCTAAGCAGGGTAAGGTAACCGGCTTGATCAATACAGTGAGACTTAAAGGTGATTAAATCATCGTAATATGAAGTAATGCCCTCATAAGCCCATAACTGCTCAGTGTAAGACTCTTGGGATAAATCAAACGGGGTAAATTCAGCTGGTTTAATGCGTTTTACATTCCATGAGTGGAAGTATTCATGGCTGCACAGTGATAAATAAGTGCGGTAGCCTTTATCTACTGGCGCATCTAATGACTGTGGCAAATCATTACGGGAACACATTAGCGCAGTTGACGCTTTATGTTCTAAGCCACCAAAACCATTATCCAACACAGTGGTCATAAACACATAGCGTTTAAAGGGCGCTGGAGTGCCAAACAGATTGATTTCGTATTCACAAATAGCGCTAAGATCTTTGGCTAAACGGGCCATGTTGGCTCGGTGTTTACCACTTAATACGATATCGTGGGGAACACCTGCTGCGAAAAAGGTCTCGATGGTGAGTTCGCCCATTTCAACTGGATGATCGATTAAGTCATCATAGTTTTGTGCGCTAAAATCACCAAAGCCAAATTGATCACCTGTGGTTCTGGTCATACTGGTGGCCAGAGTCCAATGAGCCAATTCTGTGAGTGCCGGCTTAGCAATAGTGACGCTATGGGGTTGTGGCTCAAGCCCTTTTGCCGCTAAAAACACACTGCTGCCATTAAAGAAACCGTGGTTGGTGTCAAGATGAGCCGTTCTAACGGATAAATCCCAAGCGTAGATTTGGTAACATAAGCTAATATCACTACCTTGGTTGTTTAATTGCCAAGTTTGCTTGTCTAATTGAGTGACACTCAGCGGTAGTTGGTTTTCTTTGGCATCGATGTTAATGATATTTTTAGCAAAATCTCGGATCATGTAGCTGCCAGGTAACCATGCCGGTAAATAGAAAACTTGAAATGGGTTTGCGCTTGTTAGCGTTAGGGTGACTTCAAATAGGTGTGCTTTGGGATCGATCGCATGAATATGGTAATGCATAAAGAATTCCGAATGAGTAGGTGAGTCACAATCAAAACGATTGAGCTATAATCTACAATGCTGCCAAAAATGCTGACGTTAAGCAAACGAATCGCATTTTGAGTAAAAGATTGGCTATAAACCTAGTTTTTACTGGAGTGATAGATCAAAGAGTTGATAGTATTATCAATAGCAACAATGCAGTTATTTAATGAGGGCACCCAAATGGCCGAAGAAACCATCTTTAGCAAAATTATTCGACGTGAAATTCCAGCTGATATTTTATATCAAGATGAGTTAGTCACTGCATTTCGGGATATTGCACCGCAAGCACCGACCCATATTCTCATCATTCCTAACCATTTAATCAGCACCACTAATGAGGTTAAAGCCTCTGATGAAAAAGCATTAGGGCGGATGATAACGGTTGCATCCAAACTTGCCGATGAAGCGGGGATTGCACAAGACGGTTATCGGTTAATCATGAATTGCAACAAACATGGTGGCCAAGAGGTTTATCATATTCATATGCATCTTTTGGGTGGTAAACCATTAGGCCCAATGCTGAGTTGTGGATAATGAAAATTAACAGTGATTTTTTTCCGTTAACCGAAGTCGCAAGGCGTTTTGTAAACCAATTAGCTCAATGTCGTCGTTTAGGATTAACCGTGCAAGAAGCCAGTGAGCATCATGTGCAGATTGAGTTGCCTTATAGCGAAGATATTATTGGTTATCCAGATACTGGGGTTATTCACGGCGGAGTGATCACCACACTCATTGATACCGCATGCGGCACTGCAGTTGTGTGCGCCATATTGAAAAAATACCAATCGTTAGAATTGTCACCGACGTTGGATTTACGGGTGGATTATATGAAACCTGCTGAACCTCATAAATCGGTTTATGCCTTTGCTGAATGTTACCGGCTCTCATCCACTGTGGCTTTTACCCGTGCGATTGCTTATCAAGACAGTATTGATGAACCTATCGCTCATGCTGTGGGTTCATTTATGCGCATTAGTCCAGAAATGGTCGGTGAAGAGTTTCGTCAAGCGTTAATGGGGAATTTACCTGAGGTTAAACCATGATTGATCAAACCAACGAAAGTACACCGGCGCGTTTAGATGTTCAAGATGTGGTGAAACGCGCCATTGAACTGAACGACTATAGTTATCTACTTGAAAAAGTACCATATTCACAATTTATTGGTATGTCGGTGGCCCGTTTTGGTGATGAGATGGTGTTTAGACTGCCCGCCAAAGATGACAATATTGGTAATCCTATTTTGCCGGCTATACACGGAGGGGTGCTTGCTGGGTTTATGGAAATGTCCGCTATTGTGCAGCTAATGGTATTTATGCAAGCCAAGAAAGTGCCTAAAATTGTCGATTTTTCAATTGATTATTTACGCGCAGGTTTGCATCAAGATACCTTTGCTGAATGTAAAATTACCCGTCAAGGTCGTCGGGTGGCAAATGTAAGCATGAACTGCTGGCAAACCAACCGAAAGCAACTTATTGCCACAGCACGAGCTCATTTTTTATTGGATTAGCCATGCCTTAAATCTTTATTAAGCCACGGCTTTAATTGCATCGGTTTTGAGAGGGATATTGTATGAAACTAGCTTCATTATGGTTTATCGCGACAACATTGCTACTGAGTGCCTGCGCGCATAATACCGCGGGCATCGCAGTGGACTCTGCGGGGCAAGTGAGGGTTGATAACTCATCGTTTGCTAATGAGGTCGCTGTGGTGGATATTTCAGCTATTATGATCGCTGATTTAATTAAAGCTTCAGCCTTAATTCAAAGTCAATCGAGTACTGACTTGCGCCTACAATATAAATTCACTTGGTTTGATGCCAGTGGATTGACGGTTGAAGATGAAGCAAGCAGTTGGAAGTCGATTAAATTACATGGCAAGCAGCAGTTACAAGTCAGTGCGGTTGCCCCCAATGCGCAAGCGACACGATTTGAGATTTATGTACGTGAAACCTTCTCTTATTAATATCATCGCGACGTTATTGAAGAGGTTTACGTGATGTGACCAAGCCTGGTAGTTAATAAATTGCATCGTTACGTTATCAAATTGTATTGTAGCGAGTGTAATCATACAGGAGTTAGTTTATAATCGTGATCGCCAAGGGGTGTTCAGTAAAACCTGAACTGAGATGTCTGTATGACGAACCCTTAGAACCTGATCCGGCTTATACCGGCGTAGGAATGGGCCACACTATCGTTAGGTGCACCTCTTATTCTCTACTCTTGCCGGATCTCAAAATAATCATTTGAGGTCCTATGTTCACGATAAATCCTACTACGTTACACCAGACTCCCATAGCATTAGCTGTTTTTGCAGCGTTAAGCTCGCCGATTGTTATGGCTAAAACTGCTGATATCGAAAGCGTCACCCCCGAATATGAAAAAATGGAAGTCATTATTGTTAATGCTGATTTTAGTAATATCAGTCTTGATAAAATGCCCTCTAGCGTGACCGTCATTGACGCTCAACAACTTGAAGATGAAGGCGCACAACATTTCGAAGATGTGCTTAACTCTATCGCTAACTTTAATTGGTCCGGCGGCAGCTCTCGTCCTAAATATTTTCAAATTCGCGGCGTTGGTGAGCAAGAACAATATCAAGGCGCACCTAACTCATCAGTTGGTTTTGTGGTCGATGACATCGACTTATCTGGCCTTGGTATGGTGTCGAGCATGTACGACATGCAGCAGGTGGAAGTCTTACGTGGTCCACAAGGCACCCAATATGGTGCCAACGCGTTAGCCGGATTAATTTACTTAAAAAGCAATGACCCCACTGAATCGTTTGAGCATGGTGCAAAAGTCAGCTTAGGTGATGATAATCTTGCTACTCTTTCTGGTTTCAGCTCCGGTCCGCTAAATGATTCAGGCAAATTGCTCTATCGAGTATCGTTAGAGCAACATAACCAAAACGGCTATCGTGACAACCTTTATCTTAATCGCGACGATACCAATGAACGTGACGAGTTAACTGCCAGAGCTAAATTACGTTGGTATGCTACTGACGATCTGCAAGTTGATTTAACCTTGTTACATGCAAATTTTGATAATGGCTATGATGTGTGGACATTGGATAATAATCGCAGCAACACCTTAACCGACCAACCCGGCATCGATACCCAAAAAACCACAGGGGCTGGGATTAAGTTTATTTATACTGGTGTGCAAACATTTGACTTCACCTCGTTAACCTCATTCGCGCAAACCAACCACCATAATGGTTATGATGGCGATTGGGCTAATTCCGATTATTGGGCAAGTAAAGCTTGTACGGCTTATGATGCCGATGGTGTCGTTAATGGTACCGAACCTTGTGTTTATGATTATACCTGGGATAAAGAGGGTGACCGCAAAACCTTAACTCAAGAGTTTCGTCTATCATCAAAAAATGGCGGACGAATTTTGGCAGATAGCACCGACTGGTTAGTGGGTGTGTATGCGATGAATTTGAAAGAAGATAATGACTTATATTCAGAATACAACACTTATCCAGATGAAGTGCTGCAGTCAAGTTACGATGCGACCAACTATGCAGTATTTGGTCAGTTAGACAGTCATTTAGGCGATGATTATTTATTGTCTACAGGATTGCGATTAGAGCGTCGTGATAGTGATTACAGTGACAGTAATAAGGATGGTTTTGCCCCGTCAGAAGATATGTGGGGGGGCCATATTGCATTATCAAAAGTTATTAATGCGGACCATAATGCCTATGTTCGTATCGCCCGGGGTTATAAAGCGGGTGGATTTAATATGACATTACCTGCCCAATTGTCTGACAAGAAAGAGTTCGATACTGAGATCCTATATAACTATGAAGTGGGATTAAAGTCGAGTTGGTTTGACGGTGAAGTTGATTCTACAGTGGCGCTATTTTATATGGATCGCCAAGATCAACAAGTGGCTGCGTCTTTACAAGACCCTGATAGCCCGCAGCGATTTATTCTTTTTACCGAAAACGCTGGCAGTTCAAAAAACTACGGCGCAGAGCTTGATGCAAAATGGTACTTAACTGAAAATATTGAATTTTATGGTAGCTTTGGTTGGTTGGAAACCGAATATGGCCAATATCAATACAGTGATAAATACGGTTCTACCATTGATTTGTCGGGTCGTGAACTGGCCCATTCTCCTAATGTCACTTACAGTGCGGGCATGACGTATGTCGCTGACTCTGGTTGGTTCGCCAACGTTAATGCCAGTGGTAAAAGCCAGTTTTATTATTCGGACAGCAATGAGTCCCAGTCAGAAGCCTATACCATTTATAACGCACGTCTAGGTTATGAAACGCCGACGTGGTCAGCTTATTTATGGGGCCGCAATTTGTTTGATGAACAATATGGCGTGCGTGGTTTTTACTTTGGCAACGAGCCAGATCAAGACTGGGCAGACAAGCAATACATTCGTTATGGTGATCCGCGCCAATTAGGTGTGACGCTAGAAATCCAATTTATGTAATAGCTTATAGCCGCTGTAACCTCGGTTGCAGTGGTTTTTATTAAGGAATAGCAATGAAGTTAACTGCAGAAATCAGCATGTATCCGTTTAATGAAAATTATCTCGATCCGATCCAATGGTTTATCGGCAGAGTGGATAGTTATGACAATATTCAACGAGTCACTAATGCGATGGCAACACAAGTGTGTGGTGAGTATGGCGATGTTATGTCGATGCTAGCCGTTGAAATGCAGGCCGCTCACCAAAAATGGGGCAAGGCCGTTTTTGTGTGTAAATTTATTGGTGGTGAGCTCAACCTTGCTCATAGCGAATAACCACAATGAGTGAGTTACTCTCAACAATACAGCAAGTTTTAGGAGAGGCGTCATTAATGACGTTCTGGGAAGCCATTGCCGTTATGCTGGCACTGGCTTACTTAATTCTTGCTATGCGGACCAATATTTGGTGTTGGTCTGCGGCATTTATTAGCACCGCCATTTATACGGTATTGTTTTGGAATGTGTCTTTGTTAATGGAGTCGGTACTCAATATCTATTATATGGGCATGGCGGTGTATGGTTATTGGCTGTGGTTACATGTGCCGTCCTCGCAGCAGCTAAATCAGCATAATAGTGCTCAGCACAATATAGAGAGCCATCAACTTAACATTACCAGTTGGTCGTGGAGTACTCATGCTGTTGTCATCGGCGTCACATCTTCGGTGTCTTTACTGGTGGGGTATGTTATGGCTAATCATACCTCTGCAGCATTTCCCTATATCGACGCGGCAACCACTTGTTTTGCGGTAGTGACAACCTATTTAGTGGCAAAAAAAGTACTGGAGAATTGGCTCTATTGGGTCGTCATTGATTTTGTGTCTATTTACCTTTATTTCCAAAAAGGCTTGATGTTGACATCAGGTCTGTTTGTTTTATACGTCGCGATGGCGGTTGGGGGTTACATTATGTGGCGCAAGAAATATTATCATCATATTATACAGCAAGATAACGTTGCCCAAGACGTGGTTGGTGTATAGCCAATAACAATACAATCTCCTTAGAGTAAATATTTGATGTCCCAACCCTTGTTATCACTACCTAACAATGTGCTTGAAATGATGCAACAAATGATGCCAGTAGCATTGTTTCACAGACTCAACGCACAATGTACTGCAATATCGTTCCTCAACACCGGGATCAGCAATGTTAATATTAAGTTATCTTGCGATGACGGCGATAAGGTATTGAGAGTTAATCAACCCCACAGTACTTGGTGCGATAGGGCGCTTGAAGTCGAATGTTGGCAAGCCGCGATGACTGCTAACATTGCACCTGCATTAATTTGGGTCAGTGATGATAAAAAAGTGTATTTAAGTGAGTTTATTGATCAACCCGACATAGACTGGTCGATATTTTCCGCAATGCACAGTAATGCATCTATCCAGCAGGAAACAAATAAACCTGTTTTAGCCGTTGATGCTGTCCCTTTGTTAAGCGTATTATTGAGTACACTTAGTGCGTTACCAGTGCCTCGTACCAGTATTACCGTGAGTGTGCAATGGCAACAATATGCGCATCAATTAGATTCTTTAAGTACCACGCAAACCGAACCACAATGGCATCATGCTTGGCAGCAATTGTTACGCTTAAATGGATTTGTTCAGCATTGGTTATCGCAGTTAGAAGCGTGTGTTTTGTTGCCCGTTTTTTGTCATCGAGATTTAACCCCGCACAATTTACTTCTTGGCGGCAGCGTATCGCATCAGCTATTAAGCATTGATTATGAATATGCGGTGGCCAGTCATCCGTTATTCGATTTAGCCAGCGTGATAGCCAGTCATCAACTATCGACAACCCAAGTGAGTCAATTAATTGATAACGTGATTATCCAATATTGCCAAATATCGAGCCTCACAGATGTTGCGGCGGCTAAAGCTGCGTTACCTGCTGCAATAAATTGTTTTTGGCTATTCTCAGCGATGTGGGCATTATTAATGGCAGCTAAAGAACCGCACAAATCTACACAATACTTACAATACTTTACAAAGTATTTTACATTAATCACTTGCTAATATGCTCTGATAAAGTACAAATAAGGTAAATTTCGATAAGGGAATTATCTGTGTCTAAAAAATTGATCGTCCTACTGTTAAGTAGCCTATTATTTGTCGGCTGTTCCACTAAAATAAGCTATTTCTTTTTGGATTGGGCGATAGAGTGGGAGGTTGAAGAATACGTAGACTTAACCTCAGAGCAGCAAGACAAATTTGATATTATTATTGAATCGTTTTTAGTCTGGCATCGCCAACAAGAATTACCCCGTTATCGTGATCAACTGTCTTTATTATCGACATTAACGAATCAACAAACCATGACCCCAGAGCTATGGCTTAAACAAGTGTCAATGGCGAAGGCCCATTGGTCCCGAATTTTCGATTTTGTTATGCCTGATCTGTTACCTATTTTGGCGAGCTTATCTGATGAACAAGTTGATCAGGTACTGACGCAGCTAAAAAAAGAACAAAAAGAATTAATCGAAGAATACGCCGGCAAAGATAAAGCCGAGTTGATAATCGACTCAGACAAAAGAATCGCAAAAAAATTATCAGAATGGACCGGTGATATAACGGATGCGCAAAAAGACATCATTCATCAAGCTAATACGCAACGTTTAGCTACCTTGGATATGTGGCTTGAGTATCGTCATGAATGGTTAAGCCAATTTGAACAAGCGATGAAACGCCGTCAGCAAACTGATTATTTTACCCAACAAATGAGATTATTAATGATCTCGCCAGATGAACTTAAATCTGAGGTGTATCGCGATAATGTTACCGAAAATACCCGTAAATTTGGTTCAATGTTAATTGCGCTTAATCAAACGTTTAGTCAAAAACAACGTAAGCACTTCGACAAAAAATTAGCAGAATTAGTAGAAGATTTAACTGAATTACACTTAGACAAATAATACATATTTATAGCTGTTAATCGCATAAGCTGAAATATTTTTAATCTTCAGCGGGTCTATTACTACAACAACGATTTCAGCCTGGGTTATTTATGCAGACACTAAGTAGATTATATCAACAGTTTTTAAATGTGATTAAACATACAGAAGGCTTTGCTCCATTAGCGTTAAGGATTTATTTAGCACCAGTGTTAATGCAGGCTGGTTATAACAAATTATCACATTTTGAAGACACAGCCGCTTGGTTTGGTAATCCAGATTGGGGGTTAGGCTTACCGATGCCTGAAGTGATGACTGCTCTGGCTGCAGGCACAGAGTTGTTTGGTGGTTTTTTACTGTTAATTGGTTTGGCGACACGTATTGTGGCACTGCCGATGATGGCAACCATGGTGGTAGCCGCTTTTGCGGTGCACTTACCTAATGGCTGGTTAGCTATTGCCGATGCAAGTTCGTGGTTAGCCAATGAGCAAGTGTTGGCTTCAGCGGAAAAACTGTCTGCAGCAAAAGCGATTTTACAACAGCATGGTAATTATGAATGGTTAACCAGTTCAGGTAATTTCGTTATTCTCAATAATGGTATTGAGTTTGCCATTACCTACTTGATCATGCTATTTGCCATCTTTGCGCTGGGCGGCGGTCGTTACACCAGTGTCGATTATTTTATTTCTCGTCGTTATTTAAACAATACTTAAGCGATATTTTCCTCAACAGGTGTTAACACAGATGATGTAAAGTTTTGAAAATAACCCACCAATTAAGTGGGTTATTTGTTAACATTAGCATCAGAACTCATCTAGAAGGACCGTATCTTGGACGCAACACAACTGCTACTAACCCGCCAATCAACTCCACGTCTTATTGCCCCTGCGCCGAATGCTGAGCAACTTACATTGTTACTCGATTCTGCAGCTAGAGTACCCGATCATGGTGCCTTGACCCCATGGGAGTTTATTATCGCAATCGATGAAGGTTTGGCTAAACTGGCGAATATTTTTGTTGATGCAGCTAAAAAAAAGGGTGCCGATGATGCTTTTTTAGCTAAAGTTGGCAATATGCCTTATCGCGCACCTATGGTGATTACTGTGGTCGCTAAAACGCAAGCACATAATAACGTTCCCGCTTTAGAGCAGCACATTGCAGCCGGTTGTGCGACGATGGCCATGCAGCAAGCTGCATTTTCGATTGGGCTTGGTGCAGTATGGCGTACAGGCGATTTTGCTTTTGATGCTAACGTTCATCAACAATTAGGTTTGTCGGCACAAGACCAAATAGTGGGCTTTTTATATGTAGGCACACCAGCGGTAACGGCGCCAACAAAGCCATTAAAAAAGGGTCGTCAATTCGCTCGCTATTTATAAGCGGGAGCAACAGATAATATAAGCCTTAATTTAGCCTCGTGGCTCGCTGATGCTGGGATGGTTAAATAGGGCTAGGGCGTCTATTCGTAGAATTCAAGTGGGATTATGTTCTGATAAACATAATAGCCTAATGGTCCCATCAATAAACTGAGCATCGACCAGACAAAACGTTGAGCATTTCCGATAGGTGCTTTCGACATTAAGGCTCGATAGCAAAAGTGAATATGTAAAATTAGTAATGCGATAAGCATTATGACTAACGTAATATCCATATTATCCATGTCATGTTCCTTTGCGTTCTAGCAATGACTTATTTAAGTGTAAACTTAAAATCTCAATTTGCAGTAAAAATAATAGTAATCCATGTTATTAAACGGCTATTTACTGCTAACATCTTTAATCTACTTTAAAAATTAACGGATTAATAGTCTGTAAACTACTAAATATTAATAATTTTTAATTGTTGCACAAAGGTATTAGTTGTCCATCATCATTTATTGAATGTTTGAGCTGAATCCCATTTCGTTGGGGTAACCACAATGGATATTTGTGCATGGTCACGTTAAATAACGGACTATTCATTAGCGTTGCTAACCAAACTCTCACTTTAGGAGATTGGTTGTTGTTAAACCATATCGGCTCAACATTAGCAAATTGGCGAATAAATGGAAAAATAGCAAAGTCAGCTAATGTGACGGTATCTGTGCATAAAAACCGATGTTGATTTAAGCAGGTTTCTAGACGTTGTATAAAGTTTTCTGCTTGTTGTCGATACCAGAGTTGACTGTATTCGGGGTATCTGTCGGCATACTTATATTTATCTAACCACGGTTTAAATTCAATATCGTTAGCATTAATGAGCGATTCTGTTGCTGGCTTATCTAACCAATATTGCAGTGACTGATACTCGGCTGGGGTTAAGTAGTTGGTTTCAGGTGCTGGGTGCTCAGTTAATGCAAAGCGCATAATATCAATACTTTCACTGATCACTTGGTTATCTGTCGTGACAAGTACTGGTACTGTGCCTTTGGCCGAAATGGCTAACATCTCTGCGGGTTTATGTTTAAGTTCAATTTCACGCACTAACGGATTAAGTTGGCTCAAATGAAGGCTAATACGTGCCCGCATGGCATAAGGACAGCGACGAAAGGTGTACAAAATAGCAGAATTCATTAGGGATCATATCAAATTAAGTCTGGCTAATAGAGTAACGCTTTTAAGGCCTGAATCCCAAAATAAAATGCTCACAACAAAGTAAAAAGGTGCGTCGGATTGTTTTAGTATTTTTTTGAGTGTGACTTAGGTATACTTGCGGCCGTTTTTTTTGAGTCTGTGCACAGTGTGCCGGCCATATTATATGCACTGGAAATTAAGTTCCAGCCAGCGGAGTTTCAACAGTTATGCAAGAAGCTAAACAAGACATGATCCAACAAACATCTCAACCCCAAATTGCCGTATGCGCATTATATAAATTTGTCGCCTTACCTCATTTCGAGGCTGTTCGTCAGCCATTGCTCACAGTCATGGAACAAAACGACATCAAAGGTACCTTGTTACTTGCCCAAGAAGGGATCAATGGCACTGTTGCTGGCACCCAATCCGCCATTGAGAATTTGTTGGTCTGGTTAGACACACAACCAGGTTTAAATAACATCGTCACCAAGCTGTCTTTTGATGATGAAATGCCATTTTATCGTACTAAAGTAAAACTTAAAAAAGAAATTGTGACTATGGGTGTTCAAGGTATAGACCCGCGTAAAGTCGTTGGCACTTATGTTAAGCCCAAAGACTGGAATGCACTGATTTCAGATCCTGAAGTGGTATTGGTTGATACCCGTAATGATTATGAAGTGAAGATTGGTACCTTTAAAAATGCGCTTAATCCCGTAACAGAGACTTTCCGTGAGTTCCCTGAGTACGTCAAACAAAACTTAGATCCTGCCAAGCATAAAAAAGTGGCCATGTTTTGTACCGGTGGTATTCGTTGTGAGAAATCAACCGCCTATTTAAAAGAGCAGGGCTTTGATGAGGTGTATCATCTTGAAGGTGGCATTTTAAAATATCTTGAAGAGGTGGATCAACAGCAAAGCTTATGGGAAGGTGAATGCTTTGTGTTTGACAACCGTGTGGCCGTTAATCACAGCCTTGAAAAAGGCCAATACGATCAGTGTAATGCTTGTCGTATGCCAATAACGGAAGCTGAAAAGCAATCTGAAGCTTATGTTCAAGGTGTGAGTTGCCCTCATTGCATCGATAACATTCCTCAAGAACAACGTCAGCGATTTATTGAGCGTGAGCGTCAAGTACAATTAGCTAAGCAACGCGGTGAAGCGCATATTGGCAGTGATGTAAAGCAAGTCATAGATGCACGTCGTCAGCAAAAAGAAGCTCAACGTAAAACACAAGAAAAAGCCAACAGCAAAGGCTAACTTGATGAGTTAACTCATTAGCAGCAAAAAACCCATCAGGACACGATGGGTTTTTTCGTTTTTGGTGAAGTGAGAGCGGCATTAACATCGTAATCAATTTGCAACCGCGGCAGTTTTTTTGCTCTTGGGCTAAGCCATTGCATGATAAATCATTCTCTAATGGTTGATTATTGACTAACGCTAACGTCACGGTTTATTTATCCAGCATCAATTTGATAGGGTCAACACTTACCGAACCGGCTTAAGTTAAGCACAATAGCGGATCTAAATATGACTAAAAAATCCACGGCACATGTTTATCGTTGGCTTAGTGTAACCCTTGCTTTAAATGATAACCAAGATATCGCGATGTCGGGAATAAGATTATTTTTAGCTGCCGATGCCATTTAATCTTCTAGAACATTGGTATGCAACATATTGAATAAACGATATTTAACTAAAATTATTACTGGGGATATATGCTGTAAAGCTTATATTATGAGGTTTTTACGCCTGAATGAGTTATTCCTCATTGTGTCCCCTTGGATAAAACACGATAAATGGTTCAGCTAACATGATTATTATGTTATTTTGGGCGCTTTTTTAAATTGAACGACTGAAGGTAAGCCAATGTTTGTTGGATTTGATTACGGCAGTGCTAACTGTGCGATAGGGGTGATGGTTGATAATGCGGTGGCATTATTGCCATTATCAGCGCACTCAGATTTTATGCCGTCAACCTTGTACGCGATGGATCGCGAGCTGATCGCTGAAGCAGTGTATTGGGGCTTACCTGAAAATTTACAAGCGCAGTATTCTCATTTGCGCAGTTCGCAATTAATGCGAGCAAAACAAATGCGCCATGAACTTGATTTGTCGCCTAATGAACAAGCCGTGTTTGTTGGTCAAGCTGCGATTGATGCCTATTTAGACATGCCTGAAGAAGGTTTTTATGTCCGTTCGCCAAAATCCTTTTTAGGCGCCAATGGCCTGCGAGCAGAGCAGATTGCCTTATTTGAAGACATCGTTACCTTGATGATGATGCATGTTAAAACCCTAGCCGATCAGGCATTAAACGCCAAATCGCTTACGTCTGCCAGCCATGCCGTGATAGGTCGACCGGTTAATTTTCAAGGTATAGGTGGCGAAGACAATAACCTGCAAGCTGAAGCCATTTTACGCCTTGCAGCAATTCGCTCTGGCTTCACTGATGTGAGGTTTTTATTTGAACCATTAGCCGCTGGCATGGACTTTGAGTCAAATCTTAACCATGACAATACCGTTTTAGTGGTTGATGTGGGCGGCGGTACGACAGACTGTTCTGTGGTGAAAATGGGTCCATCATACATTGCGCAACAAGATCGAAGCCTAGACTGCTTTGGCCATTCTGGCCAACGCATCGGTGGCAACGATTTAGATATTGCGCTTGCGATGAGCGGATTGATGCCAAGCTTTGGGGCAGACACGTTAATGATTAACGGTAAACCTATGCCAAGAACCCCTTTTTGGAACGCGGTTGCCGTCAATGATATTAGTGCTCAGCGTGACTTTGTTAGTTTACCTTCCCGTAAGCTCGTCGAGCAGTTAATAAAAGAAGCACAACAACCAGACTTATTAGTTCGTTTACAAAAAGTACAAAAAAATCAAATGAGTTATCAAGTTGTACGCCAAGCTGAAGCCGCTAAAATCAGTTTGTCGGACAATGAGACTATTCAATGTTCATTAGATTTTATTGAAAAAGAGCTGTTTGTACCATTAACGGCAGCGCAGTTTGAGCAAGCTATCAATGAACCTTTAGCTAAAGTTGAAGCGTTAATGAAACAAGCCATGAAAACGGCTATCACCAAAGCGGAGCAACAAGATTGCGATATGCCAACCACTCCTGATATTGTGTATGTAACAGGCGGTACGGCGCGTAGCCCGGCTATATACGATAAAATTGCTAGTGTGTATCCCAATGCCAAAGTGGTGGTGGGCGATCATTTTGGCTCGGTAACTGCGGGCTTAACACGTTGTGCTCAAAGTGCATTTAACTAAGTCGAAGTGCAGTTAACGCATAAAGGTTGACCATTATGCTAAAAAAGAGAATGTTAACAAGCATACTGAGTCAGCAACGAGCTTGGTCAATAGGTTACAATGATAACCATAATGCCGAACGCAATATGAGCTAGCATGGTGCTCAGCGGTGGTGGCGCTAATATCGGCAAAGTCAGTTTAGGCCTATTTATTATGAAGGAATATAATGAAAGACATACCATTAATGTATGCCCTTAATTGCCTAACAACATTTTTTAAACCAGCCTCTTTTGACGATAATTAACTTCCAATATTACAAGGTTTACTGATGAAAAAAATACTCACTGCGTTATGTTTAACTGCACTTCTTACTGCTTGTTCTGACAACGAAGTTGGTGATGTTTCACTTGGAATGTTTACTACGCAAGATATAAAATTAAACATTTTAAAGGATGATATTGTCTCTGGTGTAACGTGTCACATCGCCTCAATAGAAGAAAACCTGAGTTTTTCAGATCCAAGTGATAGCTCTATCTCTTGCAGGCAAACAGGGGAAATTACCAAAGATATGATTGCACAAATAGATAAGAGTAAATCAGGTGAAGTGGTATTTAAAAAATCAAAAAGTATCTTTTTCAAAACGATGAAAATTAGAAGAATATTTGATGCTGACAATCAAACGTTAATGTATGTATCTTACTCTACTAAAGAAACATCAGGAAGTTTCAAACACAGCCTTTCGACTGTTCCACTCTGGGGAACCAAGGCATATGTTGAGCCAACACCAGCTCAATAATGACAAGGGCGGCCCTCAGGCTCAGGCTCAGGGCGCTTGCACGGATTATCTGCTGTCCCGTCATACTGAAGGTGGCATGGTAAGATGCACGGGAAAATGCATGGAAAGAACCTATTAATTCAGTGGATTGAGTCAGCTAATGTTGATATTTAACCAGCAATGCAAAATAGTTACATAGCTGGTTTGTAGCGATAACTTGGATTCAAATAATAAGTGCAGAGGTTTATTAAATATCATATTTCGTCTGGGTAATATGGCAACAATATAAACTCATTTATGGATTACTCTGCACGATCAAGAGACCGCCATCTTATCGTTAACTCAAAAATCCATGGTATTGCTTCATCTGCGGCTAATGGTGTTGAATAACAAAATTGTTGTAAACGGCACAAAATACTGGTAAAGGCTTAGCATTATTATTCTAAGTCGTTTCTGTCACAAAGTGGGTTAGGGGGGCTTAACCCATTTTTAGCTCTCTATTTATATAAAAGTAAGTTCACAGGTCGATTTTAACTAACTTACGAAGATTCAAAGGGTTATTAATGCTTAGATTTGAACACTGTAATGTCAAAACTTGTACTAATGAATTACTCGCCTTGGGTCAGGGCGACATGAAAATGTGGTACATTTTTGATTGGTTAGATAAACACGAGGAATTACAAAACGGGACTCAAGCAGAAATAATTAAACTTTATGTAAATGATGAATTGGTAGGGTACAGTCTTTTTGAAAACTTTGAAGCCCGTGCTGACAAAAACACTTGTCATCAAGGTGTGACCTATAAAGAATTGGGTATTATTCACTTCGTAACAGTCATAGAGCATCGTAATAAAGGTTATGCTACGTTGTTGGCCAATGCTTTGTATAAAAATATTATTGAACCAATGTTGGCACGTTATAATGATTTTCATGTTTACGTCATAGCGACTGGTCGAGCTGTCCCATTAATGGAACGGACTGATATCCCTTCAAAATACCTAATCAAGCAATTTTATTCCGATTTATCGTTTAAAGAGAAAGTGGTCAATTACCTAAGAAAACAAGAACAAAATGCATTGAATGCAGTTCCTTGTGAAATTTAAAATAAAAAGCTAACAAGTTAATCTAAATTCACCAGACTTATCATAATGCGAATAGTGAGTGTTAGAGCTTAGGCACTCACAAGCTTCTGTTCAGGTACGATTTAGGGTGACCACTCTAAACTTAGGCTATGGCCTGCGGCCACTAACGTCGTGGGGCTTCACCCACACCAGACCAAAAGGAAACCAACGGCTGTTCCCTCTTTACTCTTTATAAAAGAGTTAGCCCAGCTGCCCCGCAACATGTTTGGTCTGGGTTTTGCCACTATACTGACCCTGATTGTGGTACCTATGCTTAATCGGATGCTGCATAAATTGGACGTGCCGGGTTGAAGTCCGTCAGTAAAAAAAGGGGATCCACTAAAGTGGCTCCCCTTATATTTTTAGACATCAGGCCTATCAATTAGATAGCAAGAAACAAAATTTTTGTTGCTTTAATTAGCACTCAGCCAATTAGAAATCTTTTGATTCACCAGATCAGGCGAAGACTGCATAAACCAGTGACCGCCAGGTACAACTTCAACTTGTCCCTTATTCTGCTCTTGTAGCTGCTTTTCCCAGCTTTTAGCATGGAACCAGACTTTTTTATCCTTGCCGTAAATGAAAAGGAAAGGCGTGCCATAATCTTTTATTTCTGTCGCCTTTGTTGTATTTTTCGTTAATACAGATTTCCACAAATGCCAGTACGGATAGGTCATACGGGGATCTGTTCGCAAATCCGCGATTGTTTTATTAGGGTCTACATCTTCAATTTTTAAAATGTTATCAGCAGTATATAATGCCAACTTTTCTCCTAAAAATTCAGGTAAAGTCCAAGCAACAGCAAGTGCAAAGGTGTATTTAACATTGATGGTTGGTCGTTTCTCTTCGCCAAAGCTGCCGATATCAAAGAGTACCAGGCTATCTACTAAGTCATTTTTCTTCAGATACTGAGACGCATAAACCGCGCCCCAGTCGTGAGCCAGAACGGTGACCTTGTCTTTATTTAAACCTCTAATAAAGGCGTTCATAATCATTCGGATCTGTTTTATATTGTAATGAGGTCTTTCCCCATTATCTTCTAACTCGAACCCCGGAAGGGTGAATCGAGCAATCGAATAATCATCTTTTAAATATTCAACCTGTTTGTCCCAAAGCTCCAAACTGTCAGGGTAACCATGGATGAACACTAAGGTCTCTTCACCTTCACCATCAAATTTCACTTCAAGGTTTTTTACTATTTCAGGCAGTTTTTTCTGAAATTCCGCATCAGGCATAGGACCCGTAAATGCAAATGTGTAAATGAGGTAGAGAACGGGAGAAAGTACAACGAGTACAATCAACAATAATCTAATTATAATTTTTTTCATGTGTATCCTTTGATAGACAAATTGAATTGAACCCTATTTATACTTAGCTAAATGAGTAAGCAAGTGGCCTGTTAGTTCTTGATATTTTTCCTGGATAATCCAGTGGCCGGCATCCATTTCGATGAATTGATAGTCAGCTTCAACGTAATTTCTGGTGTCATCAACGCCGGAACGCTTAAGCGCATGATCTTTATTTCCCCAAATAAACGTAACTGGCACGTTAACTTTGCCAACATCTAAACCGTTTGTGAATACAGGGAAATTGGCACGATACCAGTTGATGGCACTGGTCAGGGCTTTCTCCTGACCAAGAATACCAACGTAGTGTTCAATTTCTGCTGCGTCATGCTGCGTCCAAATAGATCTTAAACGCTCATAGTCACTTTTCGCCATCATGAATTCAGGTAAGATCGGTTTCTGAAAGAAACGGATGTAGGCACTCGCTTCATACTGTGTTGTATCTTCCCGGTACGCTTTACCAAAAGCATCAATATGAGGCACCGAAATCGCGGCATAGCTGATAACGCGATCAGGATTTTCTGCGGCAACCTGCCAACCTACCGCTGCGCCCCAGTCATGGCCAATTAAATGAAATGCTTCTAATTCGAGCTGGTCAGCAATCGCAATAACATCTGAAGTCAGGTATTTCAATTGGTATTGTTCAACGTCATCTGGTCGAGATCCAGCGCTGTAACCACGCTGATTGGGTGCAATGGCATAATATCCATTTGCAGTGAGTTCATCCATGAATGAGTCCCACATCACCGCCGACTCAGGGAATCCGTGGAGTAATATAACCGGTGTCCCCGTTTTGTCTCCGCGGATATCAACGGCAAAACTAAGGCCATTCGCTTCAATGGTAGTGTAGCTTTGCGGGTCTGTTGCAGGAAGGTCACCTTTTGCGATGTCAGTGGCATAAAACATGACGCCAGCCAATACACATACAGATACAGCCGCCAGGCTTAAGAGCGTTTTTTTTATTTTACTCATCAGTAGTTCCTTTGATAATATCTATTTTTTAGAGTAATAACTCTAATATTTAGAACAATAACTCTAATGTTAATGCAGTGAAACAAATTTTGATTGATTATGTGAAGTTGTCCCAGCTTAGGAAATTAAAAATTAAATATGGCCACCTAATTAAATATGGCCACCCAAGATTGTTGCACCAGCATTCAACGCCGAATACACTCAGCGATAAAAGGTGAACAACCAGCAGAGTTATTGCCTTTTGTGGGGAATGAGCGTCAGGATATGCCTAAAGGTTTAATGTTTAGTGTAAAAGACTATATTGTGCTAGTTGAAGATACAGGCAGGATTATTCGAGAGGATAAACGTGGCGCCATTAGTGCAAGTCGCCAAGCTATTCTTAATAGACTGAATATTCCTGCTGAAAACTGGTTAAAAATCACCACAGAGTTTGGGGTATTATTCAAAGGTGCTGTAGGGGCTTTGCCTGCATTAACAGACTATTGCGAACATTTAGACCGAAAACGACGACAAGGCGCAGCCAACTGCCTGCGCTGGTTGTGCGCCTAAGCAATCATGTCTTAATCCCACAAAACCATCTTCCACTTGATTGATATCAAGCTTTTCTGCTGCGTTAAATCGACCATATTACTGATGGATTGGCTATCGATTGCTAATTTGTTGAATCATCTTGTTGAATCATCCTGTTGAATTTGCTCATTGTGAAAATGATAAAAGGTGATCGCAACTCAAATAGGAAGAGGTTATGTTGTTACTTCAAAAAATGGGTGGCTATGTATTTTTGTATTTTTTCCGCCCACAAATGTGCCAAGGTGTGTAAATCATTTATGCCCCAAAGTAGCTTAGAGTAGCAGCTCAATAACAATATGCTCATCTCGGTTTGCCATATATTTTCTCAAGTGATGAAAGGGATATACACCAAGATAGTGCAAGAGTATCTTGGTGCGACGTGGAGTATTTAAGAGATTAAACTGTAAAAAATATTTGAATTAACACGCTTAATCAGACTTAATGACAAGTAAATTCTGTTTCATAAAATCAATAAAAACGCGGTTTTTATTCGGCATGTATTTACTTTGCACATACTGCAAACAAATATCACCGTGATAATTACCCTGTAACTGCCAATCTTCCAATAGCGGAATGAGTGTCCCCGCTTCAATACCCTGCTGTGCGATATAATCCGGCAAACCACCAACACCAAAACCCTGTTCAATGGCATCACAACGCATTTCACTGTGATTAATCAAGTATGCTCCAGTTACGTGCACAGTCGCTTGTTGATTTTCATTGCTAAATCGCCAACGGTTGTCGGCCGTGTTTTCGCCTAAACAAAGGCATGATAGATATTTTAAGTCATCGGGGTGTGTTGGCAAATCATGGTTGGCGAGGAAATCAGGGCTGGCACATAATACCTGTTCAACGCGACCAATTTTAACATTGACCAATGCTTCAATGGGATTGTCATTAATATGAATCAAAAAATCAACACCATCATGAATGGGATCTAAAACACGGTCGGTCACTTTTAAATGCAACTGAATATCTGGATAGCATTTTAAAAATTCAATAAAGAGCGGTCGTAATACTCTACTCGCTAGCGATTTTGGTGCTGCGACTCTCAATAATCCACTCACCGTCGATGTTGTAGAGGTACTGGCATTAACCGCTTGCTCTGCAGACTCAACCATCTGTTTACAATAATCAAAAGTGATTTTCCCTGACTCCGTCAAAGCCAGTTGTCGCGTAGTGCGCTGTAATAGTTTGATGCCTAATGCATCTTCTAACCTGCTTATCTGACGGCTCACAGCTGAGGGTGTCACCCCCAGTTTTCTGGCTGCTTTACTAAAGTTCCCCTGCTCAACCACAGTGACAAAAATCGCCATGTCGGGCAACAAAGGGATTATTTTATTTGTGTCCACTAAGCACAAGTCCTTTTACAAATTGGTGTATTGTTTTAAATCTCTCACAAATTAACATGACTGCAGAGTAATAAATACGTTGCTGTAAGCATATTTTAAATAATGAGAGGTAAATATGGAGCTGTTAATAAATACTTATATGGCAGAAATTATTACGGTGAGCACCATTGCTATTTTTATGGCGGTGTTACCCGGGGCTGATTTTGTGATGGTGACCCGTACGAGTATTTACAATGGTCGTTTGGCAGGTTTATATACTAGTTTAGGTATGGCTTTATCTGTTTGTATACACGCCAGTTATTCAATTGCAGGATTAGCCGTCGTGATTGCAAATTCGGCATGGTTATTCAATTTAATTAAATACTTAGGAGCCGCTTATCTTATTTATATTGCTTGGCAGTTATTAACAACACGCGCGCTTTTAAATGCAGATCAAAACAATAAAACGGTTAATATTTCACCCTTTGCAGCGGTACGTTTAGGCTTTACCTGCAATATATTAAACCCTAAAACATCGATCTTTTTCTTAAGTATTTTTACTCAAGTGGTGTCACTAGATACTCCACTAATAATGCAGATAGGTTATGGCTTGATCATTATGTTGGCACATTTTATCTGGTACATCGGGGTTGTTTTACTGTTATCACACCCAAATATACTGCCTCTATTCAATCAGCATAAACAAAAAATTGATAAAGTTGCAGGATTTATATTGATGCTTATTGCGATAAAACTCATCTTAGTGAGTTCTATTTAAGTATGATTAGCTTTACCCGATGAGTGGTGATCGGGCGTTTTAGGCACTTCCCCAAATAGGCTGAGGGTCAGTTCTTTCTTTTTGCCTTTCTCAATAATTAGCGCCTGTTCTAAGGCGATATATGGACTCTGTAGAGATATACTGAATTTAACCACAGACTTAGAGGTTAATATAACTGCGCATAACGCATGTTATGCGCAATAGGGTGAGGGTATCAGCTAGATCCCTTCACTACCCCTAAACAATCTAATGTGTATTACTATCGACTAAAACAATAACCCTATCAAGGATCTGTCCAGAAATGCGTTACGTTCGATTGCAGCTAGAAACCGCAATCGCATCTCAGCGAAGAACTCGATTGTCAAACATTGGCTTGATGATGGGGGTGATAGGGTTGACGCAGTTTACAACGTTGTTGTCATTTTAATGATTTTCTACAATGGCAGAATGCTGTCTGTAGTTCAATTCAGTTTACCGCTATTTTGTTCACCAAAAAAGGGTATCTATCAACTCGATAATAGTGCGCTACACTCATTTGGTGGCTTGGATAATTGCGCACGAATATTGGTTAAATAGCAGGTTTAAAATAGTAGGGTTGAATGAGTCACTTAGTGCGCTTAAATTTTCATTTAATAGATACAAAAAATGCCTGTTAGAGTGACTAACAGGCATTTCACATTACGCGATTAAATTAATGCGTTAATTAACACTCGACGATATTCACCGCAAGACCACCTTTCGCGGTTTCTTTGTATTTGCTGCGCATATCTTTACCGGTATCCATCATGGTTTTGATGACTTTATCCAGTGAGACTTTATGGTTACCATCGCCGCGAAGCGCCATACGTGATGCGTTAATCGCCTTTACTGCACCCATAGCATTACGCTCAATACAAGGGACTTGCACTAAGCCGCCAACGGGATCACAGGTTAAGCCTAAGTTATGTTCCATGCCAATTTCAGCGGCGTTTTCAACATGTTCTACTGTTCCGCCCATAATTTCAGTCAACGCCCCAGCAGCCATTGAACAGGCTACGCCCACTTCGCCTTGACAGCCCACTTCAGCGCCAGAAATTGAGGCATTTTTCTTGTACAAAATGCCAATAGCGGCTGCGGTTAATAAATAACGGCAACACACATCAATATCAACTTCTTGCACAAACTTGTCGTAGTAACACAATACAGCGGGGATAATCCCTGCTGCCCCGTTTGTTGGGGCTGTCACGACTCGATCGCCTGCAGCATTTTGCTCGTTAACCGATAAGGCAAATAAATCAACCCAGTCCATTGCAGTCAGTGGGTCGATATTATTACGGCCTTCAGCTTTTAAACGGCGGTAAAGCGCTGGTGCGCGACGACGTAATTTTAGTCCACCAGGTAAAATACCTTCTTTCTGATAACCGCGTTCGACGCAGTTTTTCATCGTTTGCCAAATTTTCCACAAACCTTGTTTTACTTCATCTTCCGATGCAATACTCTGCTCGTTGGCCATCATTAAAGACGAAATACTTAAGCCATTGTCACAACAAAGTTGCAGTAATTGCAATGCACTATTGAAGTCATAAGGTGCTTGTTCAATGGGTGTCGCCGGAGAAGCATTTCGTTGAGTAATTTCATCTTCATCGAGAATAAAGCCGCCGCCAACAGAGTAATAGGTACGCTGGTAAATACATTCGCCTTTAGACAAGGCGAATAAGGTCATGGCATTGGCATGTGCAGGTAAGGTTTTGCGTCTGTGGAAGGTGACCCCTGCTTCACGGGTAAATGTCAACTGACGTCCATCTGCGAGGGTCAACTTTTGACTGGTCGATACTGTCTCTAAAATGGCATCGATAGCTTCGGTATCAACGGTTTCAGGGTCTTGACCCATTAAGCCTAAAACCACTGCTTTACCTGTACCGTGGCCTTTACCTGTTTGGCCTAGTGAGCCAAACAATTCTGTTCGTAATTCATCAATTTGATCCAATAAATTAATATCTGCGACATGCTGGATAAAAATTTTACCGGCCTTCATCGGGCCCACTGTATGTGAACTAGAGGGACCGATACCAATTTTGAACATGTCAAATACGCTAATCATGTGATTGAACCCTTGCTGAGTCGTTTATTGTTTTAGTTATAAGTGAGTATAATCGTCAAATGTAATGTTGGCGGTTTATCTCTTATTGTCACTAGAGTATCCCACAGATTAATCAATGACAGTTCATTAGATTTTTTTATGCATTATTTTCACATTAGCCAACCTTATACTTGATGTGTAATGTGACTTGATTAACTTGACGCAATAGTCAGCTGTATATTTAGGGGAAAGGTTTGAGCTATTTAATGATGGATCTTGCAGGTTTAACCATATCTGCGCTAGAAGCTGAGCAGTTACAGCATCCACAGGTGGGTGGGATTATACTCTTTAGTCGAAACTTTGAAAATAAAAGTCAATTAATTGAGCTGGTTAAGGATGTTCGCCATATTTGCCCTGGTTTATTAATTGCGGTTGATCATGAAGGTGGCCGGGTTCAGCGTTTTCGTGAGGGTTTTAGCTTAATTCCTGCTATGGGTGATATTTTACCTGCAGCTAAAGGCGACTTAACATTAGCTAAACAATGGGCAAAAGAGTGTGGTTTTCTAATGGCAATAGAGCTGTTGGCCTGTGATATAGATTTGAGTTTTGCACCTGTCTTAGACGTAAATGGTATAAGTGAAGTGATCGGTAAACGCAGTTTTAGTGCGCTTGCTGAGGAAGTTAGTGCATTGGCAGAACACTTTATTATCGGCATGAATGAGGCCGGTATGGCTGCCGTGGGTAAACATTTTCCGGGTCATGGCAGTGTTGCCGCCGATTCCCATGTTGCGATGCCTGTTGATCCGCGCAGTAAAGAGCAAGTGGAAGCTTTTGATATGCTCCCGTTTAAACAGCTTATAGACCAAAAACACCTGCAAGGCGTGATGCCCGCACATGTTGTTTATTCCAATATTGACCCCAACCCTGCTGGTTTTTCGACCTATTGGTTACAGACTATTTTACGCCAACAATTAGGATTTGATGGGGTGATTTTTTCTGATGATTTAGGCATGAAAGGCGCTAGTTTTGCTGGTGATTACCTTGGACGAGCTAAAGCGGCATTGGATGCTGGCTGTAACATGATTTTGGTGTGCAATGATCCGGTTGGCGTTAACGCCTTATTAACGGAGTTTGATTGGCCCATGGCGGAGCCTACACATACCGCATTATCGCTAACAGGTAATAGCGCGCAAACCTTACAGGCACTTGAGCAGCAAACGCGTTGGCAAACCGCGCAGCAATTGGCGATCGATATCACTCGAATTGCACAGTTAACCTAGCATAATGAGCTCGAGCACCATGAAGACTAGCAACCTGAGAAAAGGGTGTTAACCATAAAATAAGCTAGGCTATGAATCAAAAAACCGGATCATATGATCCGGTTTTTTAGTCTTGAGTGCGTCAGCGGTTAACCGGTATAAGGTACCGGTTGGCTGGCGGAAGAACGCTCTGTTAAATCAATAGGTTTAATATTAGTGGGTTGGGCCATTTTACGAATTTGCATCACGATACCCAGTTGCGGATGATCAAAGTAATGGATCTCACCACTGCGAACTCGACGGTTTTGGATCAGCGGAATGCTTTCTAAGTAAGGTGCCAGTTGTTTCTTACCTTCAATATCTAACGCTGCATACTCATTAAATGCCAATGGACTCGATTCAACCATTTTCTGGGTGGGTTTACGCAAAGCCAAATTACTTTCAATATAAAGGTAATGACTGAGATAAATGTTAATCGAGCCGTCTAATTCCCATACGGGGTTAATCTTTGGCGCTTCATAAAAGTCACCTAAGGCACTTAAGTCTGTGCTAGGCATAGTTTCTGTTTGAGATGGTTTTTTGACACTTAAGCCATGATATTCAAAACTTTTTGAGAAATCCTTACCGCCATAAATACGTATTGGCTTAGCACGTCGGCGAGACTGCATATTTTGTTGCCAGGTTAAATGTACTAGGCTTTTAACATAAGGCTCGCGTTGGATAGTTCGGATTATGTCACTAAATTTACTTTGGCTCTGAGCCAGCAGTAATGGTCCTTGACCTAAGTGAGCCGTTTGTGGCTTGCTTGCTGCGACATCAAAGGGCACTTGGCTTGGGTGCGTTGCCGTACTTTTACTGATGTTAGGATCATTACAGTTACTGGCGTCATTGGTCCAGTCGGTTGAAGTACAACCCTTTAAGCCAACTGAAACCCCAGTTATGTCGGTACTGATCACTGGCGTAATGATATCCACAGTGTCTTTGCTGAGTTTGGGCGGCGTGGCATTGAGCCATTTTTCAACTGATGGTTGTTGGCGTTCAAATACAAACACTTCAACTTCAAACCATGATTCTGCATGGGCTGACACGCTGTGGGATAGCGCTATGATAGCGGCGATAGCAATCGCAATTTTACGAAGCACTATTTGTCTCCAAAATTTGATGTTTAGCGAACTGTTCAAGCAAGGTGTTGATTAACTCAAGACGCTCTTTGCTTGTCTCAGCAGGAATGTTGAACTTTAACTTATTTGGCCCGTCCATTCGATAGATTTGTGGTTGGTTTTGCAACAAACCAATAATAAACATCGGATCGACGTGATTTTCCTGACCAAATTCGACGCTGCCACCCTTGGCGTGCATTTCAATTTTGGTAATACCCAGTGCTGTTGCTTGATGTTTGTACAGTGTCATCGCCATTAAATTGCGCGTGGGTTGAGGTAACATACCAAAGCGGTCAATAAATTCGACTTTAAGCTCATCAAGCATAGCGTCGCTTTCGCAGTTAGCGATACGCTTATATAATGATAAGCGCATATTGACGTCACTGACGTAATCTTCTGGTAATAACGCCGGAATACGTAAATCAATTTCTGCTTTGGCGCTCATCATGTAGGCTAACGAAGGCTCTTTACCTTCTTTGAGGGCTTTTACGGCAGAGTCAAGCATTTCCATATACAAGCTGAAACCAATTTTTGAGATGTGGCCACTTTGTTCATCGCCCAGTAATTCACCCGCACCACGAATTTCTAAATCTTGGGTGGCCAGTAAAAAACCTGCGCCAAGATCTTCAAGCGCACTAATGGCTTCAAGACGTTTACGTGCATCAGAAGTCATACGCTTAGGATGTGGTGTCATCATATAAGCATAGGCTTGGTGGTGCGAGCGTCCAACCCGACCTCGAAGCTGGTGAAGCTGCGCTAAACCTAACATGTCGGCGCGGTCGATAATGATGGTATTGGCACTGGGCACATCGATACCCGTTTCAATAATGGTGGTACAGACCAGTACGTTAAAACGTTGATGATAAAAATCGGACATGACTTTTTCAAGATCGCGTTCGCGCATTTGCCCATGGGCTGCCACGACGCGGGCTTCTGGAATTAAGTCGCGAATGTTTTGCGCCGTTTTATCAATGGTTTCAACATTATTGTGTAGATAATACACTTGGCCGCCACGCAAAATTTCACGCAAGATAGCTTCTCGTGCAGTGGCTTTATCATATTCACGCACAAAGGTTTTTACGGCTAAACGTTTAGCCGGTGGGGTGGCGATAATGGATAAATCACGCATACCCGACATGGCCATATTTAAGGTCCGCGGGATAGGCGTGGCTGTGAGGGTTAAAATGTCGACATGGGCCCGTAGCGCTTTAATCTTTTCTTTTTGACGTACACCAAAGCGGTGTTCTTCGTCGATAACCAATAAACCGAGGTTGTCGAAGTTAGCTTCTGATGACAGTAACTTATGGGTGCCGATAACAATATCAACTTTGCCTTCAGCGAGTTGCTGGACCACACTGCTTTGCTCTTTGGCGGTTCTAAAGCGTGACATCACTTCAATCACGATAGGCCAATCGGCAAAACGGTCTTTAAAATTTTCGTAGTGTTGTTGGGCAAGCAAGGTGGTTGGTACTAACACCACCACTTGTTTACCGGCATTAACCGCGACAAATGCTGCGCGCATGGCCACTTCGGTTTTACCAAAGCCAACATCACCACAGACTAAGCGGTCCATGGCTAACGGCGCTTGCATGTCTTCAAGCACCGCATGAATGGCGCTTTCTTGATCGACAGTCTCTTCAAATGGGAAGCCTTGACTGAATTGGGCATATTCTTGTTCATCGATGCTCATTGCCTCGCCAGGACGTGCTTGGCGACGGGCGTAAACATCGAGCAGCTCCGCGGCCACATCTCTAATGCGCTCTATAGCTTTGTTCTTGGCTTTGGTCCACGTTTCGTTACCCAGCTTGTTGAGATGAGTATTACCGTCGCCACTGGCATTGTAGCGGCTGATAAGATGCAGTGATGACACTGGTACATACAGCTTGTCACCACCGGAATATTCCAGTTTTAAATATTCAGCGATTAAACCGCCGGTATCGAGGGTTTCTAATCCTTGGTATAACGCTACACCGTGTTCAAGATGCACAATAGGTTGGCCGACTTTAAGTTCAGCTAAATTTTTGACTAACACATCTGAGCTAACTTGCTTTTGTTTTTCGCGGCGGCGATGTTGCGAAATACGTTGACCAAACAGTTCGGTTTCACAAATGATACTCACAGCACCTTTTGCGGTGTCGGTTAGCACACAACCCCGCGCTAAAGGTGACACGATTAAGCCAATACTGTCTTTGGCGGCAAAGTAGTCGTTAAGATGAGCAAACTGTTTGGGGTTAATGCCAATCTTAGCAAACAAGTCTAACAAGGCTTCTCGGCGGCCTTCAGATTCAGCACTGAATAGGAGCTGTGGGTGTTGTTGACCATATTCTTGTAACGCAATCAGTGGCTGCTTTAATTTATGGTTGGCATTGATGTCGGGCAGCGTTTCAACGTTGGCGATAAGGGCCTGTGCTGGTAGGGCGACTTCTGCTAGCGGCTCACCGGCATTATTAGTGTCGGTGGCACTATATTGCTGCAGTAATTGAGTACGATTAAAGGATTTAAATGCCGCAAATAATTCATCATTAAGCAGGTAAAGCTCTTTGGGCGCCAACAAGGGTCTTAGTGGATCGACGCGTCGGTCTTCGTAGCGCACATTGACTTCATGCAAATGGGATAAGCTGGCTTTTTCAATATCGCCTATGGTGATGAGTTGACTGTTTTGTGGCAAGTAATCAAATAGGCTGGCAGTGTCATCGAAAAACAGCGGTAAATAGTTTTCAATGCCTGCAGGCATTAGATTACGACTGACAAGTTGATAAACCGATTCGGCTTCTTTTGAAATGATTTCAAAACGGCGACGATAGCGTTGCCTAAAGCCTTCAATGGCATGGCTGTCGGTCGGAAATTCTTTGGCTGGCAACATACGGATGGCATCACGTGCCATGCCTGAACGCTGAGTATCAACATCAAAAAAGCGGATTGATTCTACTTCATCATCAAACAGTTCTATGCGTAATGGTTGTGAAGAGCCAGTCGGGAAAATATCAATAATGGAGCCACGAATGGCAAACTCGCCATGTTCGTATACTTGGTCGACTAGATGATAACCTGTGTCAGTTAAATGTTGCCTAGCCTGTTGTAAGCCGTAAGTGTCGCCTTTTTTTAACACCATAACATTGGCGGTCATAAACGACTTTGGCGGTAATCGCACCATTAAGGTGTTTACTGGCACGATAACCACATTATGTTGGCTTTGATTGATATTGGCCAACGTTTCAAGTCGCTGTGAAATCAGGTCTTGATGTGGCGAGAAGCTATCGTAGGGCAAGGTTTCACGGTCGGGAAACAAACACACATTCACATTGATGTGGTTTAACAAATAACTCAGCTCCACCTCAAGTGACAAGGCGCTGGGCGTGTCATGGGTGACGATAATACTGGTGCCAGCATGGTTATTAATTAAATTGGCCAGGGTGATGGCTTGCGAGACCCCACCCAAGGTTGCCAAAGTTTGCGTTTGTTGGCCTTTTTTTACACTCGGCGGCGTGAGTACACTATATAAATTCATTAAAATCTTTTTCAGTTCCGTTTGCGATCAAGTCTTATAATAAGGCGAGGCTTCAGCTACGCTGTTTATCGATATTCTGCTTACGTTTTTTGAGCATTTTTTGCTGTACATTCAAACTTGCTCTGACTAATTGCTCAATATCATCTTCAAGTATTTGGCTAAATTCAAGTTCACAACGCCAAGAAGGTGTATCTGCAGTGTCATTTGTTGCTGCTGTACAGGTTCTAATTTGGCAAATACACAATAATGCGACTAACTCAGTATGCAAATAGATGTGGGTTTTAACGAACTCATTTGCGATTAACGGTCGTGTTGAGATAATGCTGATCCCACTACCGCCGAATTGATCGCCAGTAAATAACTCACCATCCTGAACTTCTTTTTCAAGCACATGTTGTAATACTAAATCGACCTTGCGTGATTGTAATTTTAAAAAGTCGACCACGGCTTTGGCATCATTATCTAGGTGGCGCAATTGCAACAGGCAGCTTGCTTCAAGACTTTTGACTTCTGTGAGCAGTTTTAAACCAACCGATTGCATGTCGCGTAGCTCATCATCAGTGGGTAAAGCGTGGCTTGGATCCCACGAAGTTAAGTACACATTAAAGTTGTGAGGCACATTAAAATAAGAATTGCTGTCAGGTATCAAGGTTTGCCTCTTTATTTATCACACTAATAGCCCTATTATCGTGCCCAACTTAATGATTTAGCAAGTCATACACGCTGGCTTGTTGTTTTCATAGTGTCATTTAGCCTGATTGTCTGACTAATACGCCCAAATGGGCGCACAGGATTAGTATTTTTTTATGAATTTAGGATTTTCATTTTTTATCGGCTACCGTTATTGGCGAGCCCGAAAAGCGAATGCTTTTGCCTCTTTTATTACCTTTTTTGCTGTATCGGGTATTTTTTTAGGGGTGACGGCATTGATCGTCGTCAGTTCGGTGATGAATGGATTAGAAGGCCAGCTAAAAAACCGTATTTTAGGTGCGGTGCCGCAGATGACCTTGATCAGTGACATGGGATTTAGAGATTGGCAGCAAAGTACCCAAAGTCTGTTGGCGGATAAATATTTATTACAAAATATTCGTGGCATTGTGCCAAGTGCGACAACCCAGGCCATGATCCAATCGAGCAGTAACATTCATGCCATTCAAATGTATGGGGTATATCCTGAACTTGAGCAATCCTTGTCGAGTATTGCGTCTCATACTTATTCTGATGCGTTTTCAACGTTACAAGCGGGGCAGTATTCAATTGTACTTGGCGTTGATCTTGCCCGAAAACTAGACGTGAGAGCGGGTGATAAGGTTAGGGTGTTAAGCGGTGATGGTGTGGTGTATTCGCCGATGGGCCCCGTGCCTAGCCAACGTAAGTTTACCGTTGCCGGTGTTTTTGAAATGGGCTCGCAAGTCGATTCTAGCGTGGCGTATGTGCATTATAAAGATGCGCGTAAATTGATGCGTAAAGACAGCAATACCATTAATGAACTGCGAGTGTATTTGAACGATCCTTTTTCTGCACCTGCGTTAGCGCCAAAAGTGGTTGCTGGATTTGCTAAGCAAAACATTGACATTCAAACGCGTGATTGGCGCCAAGATTTTGGCCATTTATTTGCGGCGGTCAAGATGGAAAAAAATATGATGTCATTGATGCTCAGTTTAATTGTGGCCGTGGCTGCATTTAATATTGTCTCAGCATTGGTGATGATGGTGGTCGATAAAACCACCGATGTTGCGGTGTTAAAAACCCAAGGGTTAACCACCACCTCGGTGATGACGATTTTTATTGTGCAAGGCTCGCTTAATGCGCTGTTAGGCTTAATGCTTGGCGCGATTGCGGGCATAGTGTTAACGCTTAATTTGAATGAAATATTAACCACTTTTGGTATTTCTATATTGGGCGTAGGTCAGACTCTGCCGGTGCAATTGTCATTAGCGCAATTGAGTTTTATTATTTTAGGCACCTTATTTATTACCTTATTTGCCACCCTTTATCCCGCGTTGTCCGCCGCAAGGGTTCAACCTGCTACAGCTTTGAGATACGAATAATGAGTCAGACACAACAAGCGTTATTACAGGTTCAACATGTCAGCAAGCACTATCATGATGGTGAAGTGACTACCCAAGTACTGTCGGGTGTTGATTTAACCGTTTATAAGGGCGAACAGTTGGCCATTGTAGGCAGTTCCGGTTCGGGTAAAAGTACCCTTTTACACATTATGGGGACCTTAGATATGCCCTCATCTGGTTCTGTATTGTTAGACGGTGAAGATTTATACCAATTGTCTAGTGCTCGTCAGGCACAAGTGCGTAATCAAGATTTGGGTTTTATTTATCAGTTTCATCATCTGTTGCCTGAGTTTACCGCGATTGAAAACGTCGCGATGCCTGCGTTTATTCAAGGCAGGGATAAAAACCAAGCCTTGATAGACGCTAAAAACTTACTTGAGCGTGTTGGACTAGGCCATCGTTTACACCATATCCCGGCGCAATTATCGGGCGGTGAACGTCAACGTGTTGCAATAGCAAGAGCATTGATAAACAAACCAAAGTTGGTATTAGCCGATGAACCCACGGGGAATTTAGACGCCAGCAGTGGTGATAATGTTTATCTGATGATCCGCGAGTTGGCGCAGCAGTTTGGTACCGCGTTTGTGGTGGTAACCCATGATCATAAATTAGCCGCGAAAATGGATCGCCAACTCACCATGAAAGACGGGGTGTTGCAGGTGGCGAGTTCAGTCACTACTGTGCCTGTAGGACAAGTTTAATGAGTAAGTGGTTACCGTTAACAATTGGCTGGCGTTTTTTTCGCGCCAGGCAGTCGAATGGCTTTATCGGCTTTATTTCATTTGCGTCTACTGCGGGTATTGCCTTAGGTGTTGGCGTGTTGATTGTGGTGCTATCGGCCATGAATGGTTTTGAAAAAGAGTTACAAGACCGCTTATTAGGCGTGGTCTCTCATGGTGAACTCGTTGGCGTTAATCAACCTATTGCCGATTGGCATGAAATTGCACAAAGTGCGGCCAAAATACCGCAAATTACAGGTACGGCTCCGTTTGTTCGTTTACAAGGTTTAGTACAAAAACCCGATGGTTTTCAAGGGTTAGTTGTCAATGGTGTTGATATTGAGTATGAGTCCGATGTGTCGAGTATTGCTGATTATATGTCTGCCGAGACTTGGCAGACATTAGCTGGTGATGAAAATAACATTGTCCTTGGCCGCAGTTTATTGACTAAATTGGGCTTAAAAGTGGGTGATACTCTGGCGATGTATACGCCAGATGCGAATAACCGTAAGTTAACGTCGGCCAAGAGTCATCGCTTTGTTGTCTCAGGTGTGTACACCTTGGGTGGTGAGATTGAGTCAACTCAAGCTTATGTGTCGCTTGATTATTTAGCCGATTTACTCGAGCTGGGCTCCGCGGTTTCTGGGGTACGAATTCAAGTCAATAATGTCTTTCATGCGGCGAGTATCACTCGTGATTTAGGTTTTGCCCAAGAGCAGTATTTATACATTAATGATTGGACTCGTAGCCAAGGGCATTTGTATCAAGATATTCAGCTTGTTCGTTTAGTTATGTATTTGGTATTAGCCTTAGTGATAGCCGTGGCCTGTTTTAATATTGTGTCTACCTTAGTGATGGCCGTACGTGATAAAGCCTCTGAAATTGCCATTTTAATGACCATGGGGCTTCATCGCGGCGCCATTATGGCCATTTTTATTATGCAAGGTGCTTTAAATGGGCTGATGGGATGTAGCATTGGTGGTGTGTTGGGTGTTGTGGTTGCTTATTATTTAAGTGATATTGCATCTGGAATAGAGCAGTTATTGGGTATTCAGCTCTTGGCATCAGATATTTATTTTATTGATTTTTTACCGTCGCAATTGCATGCTCAAGATGTGGTCTTGGTGCTGGTGATGGGATTAGTGATGAGTTTAGTGGCAACCATTTACCCTGCGTGGAAAGCAACCAAAATAGCGCCTGCCACCGCATTAGCGGGCAGATAGCTTATACAGAGATGAGCAAACATGGGTTAACTCGATTGTCAAAATACGCGTTTAAGCACCTTAGTGATGGCTTATAAGGATGGGGGTTATGCCTTGTAACCAATGCACTGATTCGGTTTTTAAACAAAAAATTGGTCGTTGTAAACGCTGCATGTGGCAGTTAACGCTACTGAGTTTAGTTACGTGGCCACTTTGGTGGTATTGCTATGCCGATACGCCCAAAACAGTCGAATCCATCGCGCTACTTTTTTTTGCTTTTAGCTTTAGTGGCTTACTTGCCCTGCACTTGATTGTATGGACCTACCGTACCCTGACTCAACAGGAACCATAAGCTAGCTGGCCCGCCATTAATCACCACAGTACCACCCATTTTAGCTGATTGAGTCCAATCAGTGGCTGGGCCTCCATGTCTATTGATAACAATATCCAAACTAAGTTGGCCACGTTTTGGATCAAATTCCCTAATGGTGTATGAACGTTTAATGGCAGTATTAGGGTCGGTTAACGATATCGTTAGTGCTGTTTCTGCGGCTTGTAGTGGTCACACTTTTACATAACTTCCTTGCTGATCGGCAAGGACGTCGACCCGCAACTCGCCATGAAGCACTCAGCTGTGTAGATAAGGGTTGACTTGGATGATGTTGTTTATAGAGGTTAATTTGGCGGGTAATTTTTAGATATTGGGTTTTTCCCATTTTGCAAAGTTGATGGCGAAAAATGTAAATCAATACCTTTAGCATATTATTAAGGCCGCAGAAGCGGCCTTAATGAGAGTAAATGAGTCAATCTGTTGGAGACTATTGTCCTTTACGCTTTTGCCATTTAAATAAGATTGAATAGCGCCACATGCTTTTAATGACAACGTAGCCAATTAATGCCGACACAATGCCCAAGGCTAAACTGCCGATTAAAAAAGGTGGGCCTATGGTCGATAAAGACGCTTCAATCCATGCCCAGGTGGCTTCAAAATGAAATTCCTGCGCTTTATGTCCGAGAATTCTGGTTCCCAACAGATAAGCACCATAAAACATAATGGGCATAGTAAACGGATTCGTCACCCACACTAGGGCGACAGCAACGGGAAGGTTGACGTTAAACAGAATGGCAAATCCTGCAGCAACCACCATTTGAAATGGCAAAGGGAGCCAAGCCACAAATAGCCCTACAGCAAAGGCCCCTGGGGCCGATTTGCGATTTAACACCCATAGGTTGGGCTTGTGCAATAGTTTGCCAAACACCCGTAAATACTTATGCTCACGGAGTGTTTCTGCTTTTGGCATAAATCTTTGTATTAATTTTTTTGGCATATTTGTCGATTAATGTCTTTACTAATTCATTATGAATCGATTTATCTATGGCTTTTGCGCCTGTTCTTTATCAGCGATGTTATGGCCTTCGCTGGTACCTATAGGATGGTTACCTATTTTATTCTTGGCTATGGTTCTTTGCCTTCGCAAAGGGCCGCTTATGGCTGGTTGCTTATTCGCAGTCATTTGGCTAAGCCTGTTATTTCATTGTTTGTTTATGCATCAATATGCTGAAAAATCCCAACAAATTGAGTTTAAGGCGCAGATAGTATCACTAGTTAGCCAAAACCGCGACTGGATTAGTTTCGATGTGCGCGTTATTAATCAAGCTGATCAATACGCTTTTTTTGAGGCGTTGGCGCTTAATAATGTGCAGCGATACTACCGATTAACATGGCAAAAGCCAGATAAAATTGTTATTGGCCAGACATGGTTATTTAGTGCCAAGGTCAAAGGGATCTCAAGCATCCAAAACCAAGGTGGTTTTAATCAACAAAAGCAGTTCATTAGTCAGCATATTATCGCTAAAGGTCGTGTTAAACGAGCCGAACTGCTCAGTCACAGTATGTCTGTGCGTCAACAGGTTATTGATGCATTGTCACCCACCTTGGCACAATTTGCTCAGGAGGATATTTTACAAGCGTTGATTTTTGGAGATAAAAGCGGTTTAAGCGCAATACGATGGCAGCAGTTGCGTCAGACGGGAGCAGGGCATCTTGTTGCAATTTCGGGCTTACACTTATCGGTCGTTTTTGGTTTGTTTTACGCCATAATGATCGGGCTGAGTCGTTATGCTTTTTCTTGGCAACATTTAGGTAAAATTCAACTCGCAATGGTGATTGCTGCATTATTCACTTTTGGTTATGGCTACTTATCTGGTTTTGCTGTTGCCACGCAACGTGCATTATTGATGCTATTTTTGTTACTCATATTCAGCTTGATTAAACAATTTAGCCACCATTGGGATCGGCTCGTATATGCATTGTTTTTTGTGCTGTTGGTCGATCCCTTTGCGTCGCTCGGTGCTGGGCTATGGTTGTCGTTTGGGGCTTTGGTGATCATTTTATTGGCGGTAAAATCCACCACTGTAGATTAACAACCTATGTTGGGCTCTGATCACGTTAATCAAAGTATCGATGTTCCTAAATTTGATATGACCGAACGATGCATACAAAAAGCTAAACAGGTAAAGGATAAGATACTGCATGGACTGAGTGTGTTGTGGTCCATTCAATGGCGTTTAGCGCTGTTCCTAGGTGGTTTGCAAGGCATATTATTTGGTGGAATTTCACCTCATAGTATTTGGTTAAATATGTTGCTAGTACCTTGGTTTAGTCTAGTGGTTATTCCGTTAACAATACTGAGTTTTTGCCTTTGGTTAGTGGCATTGTGTGTCATGTGGTTATTGGGCATAGATCTTGTTTCACTGCAAAGCCTTGGCTTGATGATATTTCAGTGGGCTAATATAAGTCTTGAGCCATTTGCGTGGTTATTACAGCTGAGCGATCATTTGCCGTTAAAACAGCTTGCGTTAACTGAACAGGAACTGGCGGGATTACTGTTTGTTTTTTTTGCAATTATCTTGTTGATGTTTCGGGGTTATGTGCCTAACAACCGTAAACTGGCTTTTCGCCTTTTGGTTGCCGTGCTCATGCTACCAATCATCGTGAGCAAGTTGGTGACTCACCAGATATTGTTTCCGCCATCGTCATCATCACGTTCAGCACCATGGCAACTTCATGTCATTGATGTGGCTCAAGGTATGGCGGTGGTTTTGCAACAAGGTCAACATGGGATTATTTATGACACTGGGGCAGCATATGGCGATTTTAGCTATGCGCAGCGTGCAATATTGCCTTTTCTGGCGAGCAAAGGCATCAGGTATATTGATTATATCGTGGTGAGCCATGATGATAATGATCATGCTGGTGGATTGAATGTGTTGCTAGATAAATTTCCGCAGGCGACATTAATAGCCGATTTTTTAACCTCAGCCTCAACCTTGCCTGAGTCATCACCCGCAGTGCAAGCTTGTGAAGGTGAGTTACATTGGCGTGGCGTGCAGTTAACTTTCATCAGTAATCATTTAACGACCAAGAGTAATGATAATAACCAATCATGCGTGGTTAAGCTGTCTGATGGCCAGTCTTCGGTATTGTTAACTGGAGACATTGAAGCCCCTAGAGAACAGGCATTAGTCGCCGCGAATGTTGATATTCAAGCCGATATCTTATTAGTTCCACACCATGGTAGCCGAACATCTTCTACCCCGGCGTTTATCGATAACGTTAATCCTCGATTAGCCATTTTTACTGCTGGTTTTTCTAACCAATATGGCTTTCCTAAATTGGATATTTTGACCAGGTATCAACAGCGAGACTGCAAAATATTACAGACGGGCCATGTGGGCCAAATTAGCATCAATTTCACTCATAATGATTACTACGTCACCACTTATCGGCAAAAAATGGCCCCATTTTGGTATAACCGTTTGTTTAGGTTTGGTGAGTCACTTAAAGCAGAGTAGAATATCACTTATGTTTGCTAGTTAAGTATTGGATTCAATGTCAGCATCACCTAAAAATGAAATATGGATCGTTTTCAAACGTTTGATGGCCTATATAGTCCCAATGAAAGCCATGTTTATTATGGCTGTTCTAGGCCTTATTACCTATGGCGCAGTCGATGCGGCGTTTATTGCATTTATTAAGCCTTTTATTGATGAAGGTTTCAGCCAAACTCCAGCGATAGCTGCTGGTGTCGACTTACCGACACATGGTGGGTTTAACGCCAATAAAGACATTATGTTAATGGCTCCTATTGCGGTTATTGTCATGTTCAGCATACGTGGCGTGGCTAACTTTGTGTCGACCTATTGTGTCTCATTCATGAGTGCACAGCTCATCATGGATATGCGCCAACAAGTTTTTGAACATTATCTGCGTTTACCCGTGAGTTATATCGACCGCGAAAATAGTGGTAATTTGATTTCACGTGTCACGTACGATACTGAACAAATTGCTCGTGCATCCGGTAGTGCGTTGATTTCAATTGTCCGTGACAGCATGACCGCGATCGGTATGTTAGGCATTATGTTCTACTATTCGTGGAAATTATCATTATGCATATTGGTGATAGGCCCAATTATGGGCGTTGTGATCAGTATTGTCAGTAAGCGTTTTCGTAAGGTTTCTAAGCAAATTCAATCTGCAATGGGCGGCGTTACCGCAACCACTGAACAGATGATTAAAGGCCATAAAAACGTGTTGGTGTTTGGTGGCCAAAAAACAGAGGTTGCTCGTTTTTATAAAGTTAACGACCAAAACCGGTATCAAAATATGAAGCTAGCGGTGGCTCAATCAATTAGCCAACCGCTCATTATGGTGATTGGATCTTTTGCTCTGGCTTTTGTACTGTATGCCGCCACTTGGGAGAGCATGAGAACGGATTTAACCGCTGGAACGTTTGCGGCTATTTTAGGTGCCATGTTAGCCATGCTTCAACCGATTAAAAACTTAACCCGTGTTAATGCCGAATTTCAACGAGGCATTGCCGCCTGCACGACAGTGTTTGAATTATTAGACACAGAACCAGAGCCAGATACGGGTGAGTTTAGTATTGATCGTGTTCAAGGTAAGCTGACATTTGAAAATGTCACGTTTACTTATCCAGGCCAAGAAAAGTCCGCCTTAAACAGTATTGATTTTGAAGTTAAACCGGGTAAAACCATTGCATTAGTCGGGCGTTCTGGCTCTGGTAAGTCGACCATCGCCAGTTTGATTACCCGTTTTTATAGTGGCTTGTCAACCGGTGATATCCGCCTTGATGACACCAGCATTTACGATTACCAGTTAAAATCATTACGTAATCAAGTGGCTTTAGTGTCACAGCAAGTGACCTTATTTAATGACACTATTGCTAATAATATTGCCTATGCTTACCCAGGCGAAGTGACTCGAGAGCAGATTGTCCATGCCGCTGAACTGGCTTATGCGATGGAATTTATTGATACCTTGCCACTGGGATTAGACACCCAAGTGGGTGAAAACGGGGTGTTACTTTCAGGCGGTCAACGTCAACGTCTTGCCATTGCTCGTGCTATGTTACGTGATGCGCCAGTGTTAATTTTAGATGAAGCCACATCGGCTTTGGATACCGAGTCTGAAAAAGCGATTCAAAAAGGCCTCGATAATCTTCGACATAACCGTACATCGATTGTGATTGCCCATCGTTTATCCACCATAGAAAGCGCCGATGAAATTTTGGTTATTGATCAAGGTCGAGTTGTTGAACGTGGTAATCACAGTGAATTAATTGCCCAAGCAGGTATTTACGCCAACCTTTACCAGATGCAGTTTAGCCAATAATGATCGGGTGTTTGTGATGCAACAGCTTATTCAGCGCATTTGGTATCAAGGGCACTCAGCCAAGTGGTTATTATTGCCGTTATCTGGGTTGTTTTGGTTAATATCCTCTATTCGGCGAGGACTGTTTAGGTGTGGGCTTAAACAGGTGCAAGTGTTGCCGGTGCCTGTGATTGTGGTGGGCAATATTACTGCTGGAGGCAGCGGTAAAACCCCAACAGTGATTTATTTAATCGAGTTATTACGCCAACATGGCTATAAACCAGGTGTGATAAGCCGAGGTTATGGGGTTAATATTGACGGTGTTGTTGCCGTTAACATCAATGCCAAAGCAAGTGATGTTGGTGATGAACCCGCTATGATAGTCGCTCGCACTTATGTGCCTATGGTTGTAGGCGCCAACAGAATTGCTGCGGCACAGACGTTATTAGTTGATTTTGATGTGGATGTTATTATCAGTGACGACGGCCTACAGCATTATGCGTTAGGGCGTGATATCGAAATTGCCTTAGTCGATGGTGAGCGACGTTATGGTAATCACTGTTTGTTGCCTGCAGGGCCTTTGCGAGAAGGTTTAGGGCGTTTAAGCTCGGTTGATTTTGTGATCAATAATGGCGGGCCAGCTCAAGATGATGAAGTGTTGATGACACTTGCTCCTGCACCTCTTTGTCAGGTCGATACTAGCCTACATGATGAATTAACTCAGCAGCACAGTATTGTTGCTATGGCGGGTATTGGTAATCCGCAACGCTTCTTTAATAGTATTAGTCGGTTAGGCTATAAAGTAGTAAAAACCGTTGAGTTTTCAGACCATCAGGCTTTTGATGAAAAGCAATTAAGTGAGTTATCTGTGCAACATTCATTATTAATGACTGAAAAAGATGCGGTTAAATGTCGCGATTTTGCACAATCAAACTGGTGGTATTTACCTGTAAATGCGAAGCTTAACTCAGAATTTGATCACGCATTGTTGAGCCAATTACAGCAAGTGGCTCAAACTAAAAAAGGACTGTCTCATGGCATTTGATAAAAAATTACTCGAAATTGTGGCCTGCCCGGTATGTAAAGGTAAGCTAGAATATGACAAAGAGTCGCAACAACTGATCTGCAAGTTTGATAAGTTAGCCTATCCTATTACCGAAGGTATTCCGGTATTATTGGAAAATCGTGCAACAGCTTTGGTGACAGAATAACGTACAAGCTGAGTCATTGAGTATTCAGTCATTAATGCGCCCTCAGGGGCGCTTTTTTTGTCTAAAATGGGTGGCAAATATCGATAAACAACAATATTTGTTGGTCTTTATACATAGCTTATATCTCGATATTGGACCCAATAAGAGGGGGTTAACTAAGCCATTCATTGTTATCGCTTAGTGGGTGGGGAAGCAATATGAAAAAAGTGCAGCAATTTTAGCATCCTGGCAATGGTTCAATTATTTCGCTAGACCTTTTCTAAATATTAGCAGCAAAAATGCAAAGCCAGTCTATTGGGGGTTGTAGCATTTCAGGCCAGCACCTTTAACGATTACAGAATGGATATCTCGTCGTAGAAGACCTTGATGCTGAAAAGAAAAAGCTTGCCTATAAGCGCAAGCTTTTTTTGTAAACAGAGGGGGATATTTGCTGATAAGCTGAGTTAAGATGCAAATTTAAGGTTTTGTGGCTAAATCTTGGTATAAGGTCTCAATCCACTTATCGGCAGAGATAAACTCCCAGCCCCAATTGGCGTACTTGGGCGGTACACCCTGTTTTTTGATGGTGGCTAAATCGTGACCCATTTCTATTTCACCCCGCATCCAATTAATGCTGTCATCAAGCATATGCTTAAATGTTAACAATGCATTTTTATCGCCTAACGCACCATGACCAGGGATCACTTTGGTCTTGTTGTCCAAACGATTTAATATCATGCTGACGTTTTCCCGATAACCGGTCACTGAACCTCCAGCCGCTAAATCGATGTAGGGAAAACGATCTTTAAAGTATAAATCGCCCATGTGAATAATATTGGCCTTTTCCCAAATAACCACACTATCACCATCAGTATGACCAGGACCTAGGTGGATGACCTCTAACGTATCTTGGTTAAAATGAATTGAGATGTTTTCTGCATAAGTGATAACAGGTAATGCTGACGCGGGTGAACGGCTATCAGCTTTGAGGCGTTTGAGGACATTGTGATGCGCTAAGATAGTGCCTTTTTCACCAAAATGGGCATTGCCGCCAGTATGATCGCCATGATAATGAGTATTGACAATGTATTTGGGCACCCCGGGTTGAATTTGCTTGAGTGCTGCAGTAATTTTATCTGCTAAAGGCGCAAATTGGTCATCAATGATCAATATGCCGTCTTCCCCAGCTGAAACGCCAATATTGCCACCGGCGCCGATAAACATATAAGTATTATTGTCTAGTTTTTGGGATTTAATCATCACATCACTGAATTTATTATCAGCAACAGCTAATGTTTGGGTTAACGCGAGCATAGTTAACGCACTGAGGCCGATAATTTGACGTTGAAATCTTAGTTTCATGACTATCCCTTTATTGCTGTCATTGTGATTATTTATCATGCCTATGCATCTGAGTCAGTTTTGGCTTATTCTTATAGTATAAATCAAGACTAGAAGTGAGATTTGCTATGAAA